>DCWL01000005.1 GCA_002327585.1 Candidatus Phycocordibacter aenigmaticus | reverse complement strand
CATTTTTTGTATTATATAATATTTTGAGTTTCTTTTATATAAAGTTTGTGGATAATAAGTTATCCAATAAGCGCAATTGAAAGTCCTATAATTGCAAATACAATACTTATAACCCAAAATCTCATCGTAACTTTATAAGCCGGCCAGCCGATTGCTTCAAAATGATGATGAATGGGAGCAACCTGAAAAATCTTTTTGCCCCCTCTGAACTTTTTTGACAAAAGCTGTACTACAACCGATAAAACCGTGATGACAAGCGGAAATGCAACAATAGGAAGCACGGCCACTCCGTGCCCGCCTCCGAGAGAGTCAGTCATAAAAGCAACGACAGTGAGAGTAATGGTAAGCCCCATAGTTCCTGTCTCTGACATATAGAAGCGGGCGGGAGGAATATTGAACCAAAGAAATGATAAGATAGCGCCGACAACAAGTGCGGAAAATGCCGCCAGATTAATCTGCTGCTGATAAAATGCAATGCCGGCATATGCTCCAAACATTGCTGCAAACACTCCGCCAGAAAGTCCGTCAATGCCGTCTATTACACCTCCTGCGTAAACCGCCAGAGTCACAAGCATAAAGAATGGGATAAACCAGAAGCCTAAATATATGTCTCCAAGAAATGGAAACCCAATAGATGCAACTTCAAGTTTTGCAAAAAACCACCATGCAACAAATGCGGATATGGCACCTACAACAAGAAGGCGCCGCCTTAAAGAGAGCCCTCCTGCGATATGGGTGCCGCTACCTCTTACTTCCAGAATATCATCTATCATTCCGACAATCGAACCTGCAACCAACGTAAACAGCGGTATCCATGTCTGGTCACGGCTTAAAAAATCAAGTTTTGTCATTATATCCCCAGGGAATATTTTAGAGACAAACCATATGCCGACTATTGTAATGAGAGCGCTTGCCCAGATGACAATGCCGCCCATCCTCGGTGTGCTAGTTTCACGCTCTTCATGAACTTTGTTGAAAATAGGTGTGCTTCGTCCGTCGGGAGCGACTTTACCAGCTTTCTTTTTCCATGCTCTGAATTTGTAGAGATAATGAGTAAGGGCAGGAGTAATCAGCATTCCTACAACGAAAGCAAGCGAAGAAGCTGTGAATATCTTGACTATGTCTATAATCATATTTAGCTAATTATATAGTAGAATTTCCAATATAACAAAAAAGCAGTCTGTTGATGACTGCTTGTAATTTAGGCGCCTGTCAGGCTGTCAGTTACCTTCCAAGTGTAAGTGACATGAAGAAATATGTTAAATAAAATAAATACCTGACAGGCGCTCCTTGGGGAAGTAGGTCAACATTGACCTAAATATAATTATAAACTATTTGTAAAATCTAATCAAGCGACATTAAGCTCGCCGTAACAAGTTTCTCCACATCTCTGAATCTGCCTTCCTGTGTTGAGCCGAGAACGGAGATAATAATTGGATGATTGATACCGGCGTCAAATGCAATAACCAGATTCCCTCCCGCAAGATCGGTAAGGCCAGTTTTTGACGCAATAAGCCCCGGCACTTTGTTTATGGAAGAATTTGTATTTGTAGCTGTGTGAGAAATGTCGCTCAAAGAAATAAATTGCAGTGCATTGTATCTTGTCGCATCAATAATTTCAGGGGCGCTTACAACTGCATATTCTAAAAGTTTTGCAGTATCGCGCGCAGAGCCGTACCCTCCTCCTATATCCCCGTTTGTATCAAGTCCTGTTGGATTTATAAAATATGTTTGATTAAGGCCAATCTCTCTGACCTTCTCGTTCATTGCCTTTACAAAAGCAATTCGCCCTTCCCCATCGTGTGCTGGAAATCTTGTTTTGAGAAGTCCCGCAATACTTGCAACTGCGCTTGCTCCATCATTTGAAGAGGTAATAAGAGTGAATCTTAGCAGATCACTCAGATTCCATCTTTCATTTGCAATTAGTCCGCTATCTCCTTCCTCCACAAGCGCTTCAGCATCTATCATTATAACTGAGGATTCTGGTAGAAGCTCAATTGCGATGAGCGCTGTCATTAATTTCGTAAGAGAAGCAAGCGGAAGCTGCACCTGCTCATTGAGAGTAAACAAGGCCTTTTGTTTGTTTACATCCCATACAAAAGCAGCTTTTGCCTCAAGAGAAATATTTTTAAATGCATCCAATCTGTATATATTATTATCTTCAATTTCTGCAATACTGCCACTAGGATTATCGCCTGTAAATATTACAATAAGAGCTATTACAAAAACCGCGCCTAAAAAGACGATTATTTTTGCATATAGATTGTGTAGAAAAGTTGAAAGCATAATCAATTCTCTTTTTCTCCATCTTCCTGCATAAATGCTGCGAGCTCACTTTGTACTGTATCAAATTCAGGAAGTTCTTCAATACTCCCTATCCCAAGAAACGACAATAGCTCAAGTGTCGGCTTGTACAGAAAACTTCTGCGGTCTTTCGGATTTAATACTTTTTCAATAAGTCCGCGAATTAAAAGATTGCGCAATATAAAAGTGGAATTTACCCCTCTGATATAGTCAATTTCAGCGCGCGTAATCGGTCCTCTATATAAAACGATTGAAAGAGCTTCGGCTCCCGCTTTACCGAGGTCTTTGTTAAGCTCTTCTTTTCGTATTTCCTCTATAAGCTCTGACATTTCAGGCGAAGTTGCAAGCATTACTTCATCCTCTTTTCGCAAAAGCTCAATTCCCCTTTCAGAAAGATTCCCTTTAAGCTCCAGGAGTGCGCTTTCAACATTTTCTCTGTCTGCTTTTAGATGTTTTGCAAGCTCTCCTACTTTCATTTTCTCGCCCTTGAAAAAGAGTAATGCTTCAATTTTTGCGTCAAGTTTCATAATTTATTCGTATTCTGGTGTTCCTATATTATCAGTCTCCATTGTGATGTCCGAAAAATGTTTGTCTTGGGTGACGGAGAGGATCCCCTGCTTTACAAGCTCAAGCATTGCCAAGAAACCTATGATTACATTTACTTTCTCCTCTTTTCCTATTCCGGAGAATTCCTTGAAACTCATTTTTAAGTTTTTGTTAATTCGCTTCGTCAAATCTTCAATCATCTCCTCAAGCGATATTACTTTCTCAACAACAGCTTTTGGAGTCGCAATAACTTTCTTTGGAAGATTATGAAGCACTTCCCTTATACCCTCCATTATCTTTGAAACCGTCAGATCCTTATCTGGTGAGAATACCGGCATAATATCCTTTGTGGAGGTTTTTACGAACATTATTTTTTTTCCAAACATTTGACTTACATAACGGGAGAACTCCTTCATTCTTCTATGTAGTTTCAATCGCTTCTCCAGGTCATCAATGCTCTCCTGCTCTTCTTCAGAAAGTGTGAGCGCAGGCAATAGAGATTTTGATTTTATTAAAACTAAAGTTGAAGCAATAAGAATAAAGTCCGCAGTATGGGCCATCGGAAAATCCTCCTGTTTATTTATGTATTCAATATAGTCATCCGCAACTTGAGCAAGAGATATGTCGTTTATAAAAAGTTTCCTTTTTTCAATAAGGGAAAGTAGGAGATCAAGAGGCCCTTCAAAGACGTTCGTCTTTACTGTGTATTGAGAGGTTCTTTCTATATCTTGACTTTGTTCACTATCAGTGGTATTTTTATCAACAGAAAAATTATTCTTCATTAACTTATTTTAACACAATTTTAGAAAGGACGAGAATTATGAGGAAAATAGAAATAAGTGAAGAAATTGATCTTTTTTTGTCGAGCGATAATTTTATTGAAGCAAAGAATTTCGGAAAAGGTATTGATGAATTTAAAGAGTTTGAAAATGTGGATGTCTATATAGAACCCACTGAACAAGTAAAAGAAGACTGTGATATTTTCTTAAGTGTTATCTTTAACAAAAAAGTGGGTGGTGAAAAATATTTAAATTTTATTAATCTTTTTCATAAAACAAGAGACTTCAACAAAAAGATAGCTGTACTGGATGCTCATGGCAGTCATTGTAATGGAAAATGGTATTTCAGTGATGGAAAAAGAAATAATCTTATACAGAATTGGGTGAGAGGTAAAGATGGAGTATACGCCGCCATAATACTTAAGGTTTGTAATCCAGGACAATTAATTGCCAAGACAAAATCTTCTCTGTTAATGATGGCCGACACTTCTTTTTCACTATTAGGTATTGAATATGGTATGCAAATTTGTGATTGGACACCTGAAAGTGGATTTAACTGCATAATACACCCATCACATGGAGAAATAAGTTTGTACACCATAGATTATCACATTACCAATAATGTAATAATCTAAATTATATATGCTAAAAGCCCTCATGAGAGGGCTTTTTCTGTTTACCACTAATCCGCAAGATCAGTCTTTGTGGATAGTTTTTTATTTTTTGTCTTTGGTTATTTTTATGCCAAGTTCCTTGAGCTGCGTTTCATCTATTTCAGATGGGGCGTCCATCATCAGGTCCCTTCCCTCGCCTGTTTTCGGAAAAGCGATTACTTCGCGGATGTTCGGCTCATTTTCAAACACCATCATTAATCTGTCTATACCGGGCGCAATTCCTCCATGAGGAGGCACACCATATTTAAATGCCGTGAGCATATGACTGAATTTTTCTTTCTCTTTTTTGTCAAAACCAATCAAATCAAAAATTCTCTCCTGTACTTTAGAATCATGAATCCTAATGCTTCCTCCTCCTACTTCATATCCGTTAAGAACCATGTCGTACTGATATGAACGCACAGCACCAGGGTCACTTTCAAGTTTTGAGACGTCCTCCTCCTTTGGCGCAGTAAACATATGATGAGATGGCGCATAATATTTTCCTTCTTTTTCTTTTTCAAATAGCGGAAAATTTAAAATCCATGCAAATGCAAGCTCACCTGGATTATTTTTATCTTTCCTCAAGTCAGGGCTGTCCGTTCCGTATTTTTCCATTACTTCATCATAGTCAAGGCGCGGCCACGGTTTTTTTGTGATTTTCTTTTCCGGATAAATTTCTTTTACAAGCTTTGTGAACAGAACTTCCGTAAGGTCAAGAATTTCTTCCTGCGAAGTGAAACTCATTTCAAGGTCTAATTGTGTAAACTCCGGCTGTCTGTCTCCGCGCGTGTCCTCATCTCTCATTGCCTTTGCAATTTGGAAATATTTCTCCAGTCCAGCAACCATCAGCAATTGTTTGTACTGCTGCGGCGACTGAGGAAGTGCATAGAATTTCCCCTTCTCAACCCTTGATGGCACGATATAATCTCGCGCGCCTTCAGGCGATGACTTTGTAAGAATAGGTGTGTCAATTTCAACAAATCCCTCGTCTGTCAGATAGTCTCTTATAAATTTAACAACCTTGCTTCTGTTTTTGATATTTTTCTGCAACCTCGGCCTTCTTAAGTCAAGGTATCTATATTTGAGCCTGTTCTCCTCTCCTACTTCATATCCATCGCTGTGAGTATCAAATACAGGAGTTTCCGCCTCATTTATTATTTTGAGCTCCGAGATTCCAATTTCAATATCGCCGTTTTCTTGCGTTTTGTTTATCATCTTCTCTGGTCTTTTGTTTACCTTGCCATATACTTCAACAACCCATTCAGACCTTACTTTTTCTCCTACCTCGTGGGCTTCCGAGGCATCAGGCAAAATAACGCCTTGTACTTTGCCTGACATATCGCGAAAATCAAAGAAAATCATTTTCCCTTGGTCACGGCGAACATCAATCCAGCCAGATATGTTCACTTCTTTACCTATATGGTTATGTAAATCTTTTATATAAATTCTACTCATATAATTTTATTAATTTTTGGTACAACCGATTTCATATCTAGAGGCGGAACAAGTCAAAGAGTTTCCGCCACCTTGGCATAAAGTGCCGGACGGGTGATGCCAGGTTTGACCACCTTGCCGATAAGTACAGCTTTCCGTCCCAGAATTTTGTCTAAAGTGCTGGCTGGTTGAGCAGGAACTACCACGACATCCTCCACTACTGCAACTATTTCTGAGTGTACTACTGTAGGAATTTTTTTGTGACCAACCCGAAGCGCAACTTGAATCGCTGAAGTAACAAACACTTTGACCAGCTTCCCAACTACCTCCAGCATTTGCACATTGTGTGGACATAGGTAGAACATATGTGCACGATTGTGTTGTTATAGGATTTCCTCCAACACAACCTGACGGAGAGGATGTTAAAACTGTTCTTGTTTGTGTATTATTTGATTGACATTCTCCCCACGCAGAATATGTAAATGACGTACAAACTAGCCCTGCACCTGTTAGTGACACCCAATCTCCTCCCATGTATCCTTGAAAGTCAGCGCCAGTCCAGCGGATTTCACCAGCTTGTGGATTAGCACCACTGTTACCAATTTGAATACTTTCTTGAAAATATCCTCCACCAAACACAGACAGAGCATTAACAGAAAGTCCTCCATCTTTGACTTGGGGGGTTGAGCCCGTATGAATTGGTGTCGGGGTGTTT
>DCWL01000016.1 GCA_002327585.1 Candidatus Phycocordibacter aenigmaticus | reverse complement strand
GCACCAGAATAGAACTCGTCCGCCAAAGGCGGACGAGTTCTATTCTGGTGCGGAATGCGGGAATCGAACCCGCGACCTCAGCTTGGGAAGCTAATATTATGCCACTTAACTAATCCCGCTTAAAACCAATCGAATATTTTCTGCCAGAAGCTTTTTTTAAAATCTCCTTCCGATATATTTTCCTCTTCGGGAGAAGCAACAATCACTATTACTTCCTCGCCTTCTTTACCTACTTCAAACTTACTTCTTATCTCTTCCTCAATCCCCCTTTCAGTGCTCAAACGCTCTATCTCATCTTTAAGAGCTTTTTCTCTTTCCTCCAGCTCGTCCAAAACTTTTCTTTGCTTCATCTTCTCAAAATTTGTATCTCTCTCTTTTTTATATATATCCCACACATTAAAAGAAAGCCATACAACAAGCAGTCCGAGCACTATAAGTGTTACTCTTGAATAAAGAAATCGTCTGAATTTTCTTTTTTCATGAAAGTCGAACATGGAAAAATATTATATATATGATACACTATATGCATCAAATATGCTTTTTCATAAGAAAACCAAAAAGATACTAAAATACTTCTCAATAGCAATCGGTATTTTAATCATTATAAGCATGACGCTGATGTTTTCTCCAATATTTTAGCGCATCATTTTAAGGAACACCTCCTGCGGAATATTGACTTTCCCTCTTTCTTTCATCTTCTTCTTACCCTTTTTTTGCTTCTCCCAAAGCTTCCTTTTCCTTGTTATATCACCACCATATAGATGCCCTGTTACGTCTTTTTTAAGCGCTGAGAGCGTTTTTGAGGAGATTATACGCCCAAGAGCCTGCGCCTGAATCTTTGCAGCAAACATCTGTCGAGGGAGGACTTTATAGAGCTTTTCAACTGAAAGCTTGGCTTCCTCTTCAATACGTTTTCTGGAAACGACTTTTGTAAGTGCCGGTACTGGCTCCTCTGCTACAAGTAGATCCATCTTCACAACATCAGCGTCTCTCATATCGGAAATCTTGTAGGATACGGAAGCATACCCAGCTGAGATACTTTTTAATTTATCAAAAAACCCACGCATCAGTTCCCGTAGTGGAAGCTCGGCATGCATTTTAATTCTGTCGTCTCCAAAAGTTTGTGAATTTCCTGTCTTCGCCTCATGCTCAAACAAGAGCTGCAGTATCAGGCTCATGTAATTATTGGGTGTAATAATTTCTATATCAACCCATGGTTCTCTAATACTTTCAATCTCCCCATAATCAGGAAAAAGCGACGGTGAGTATATACTCTGTGTCTTGCCATTTTTTGTTTTGACGTCGTACATAATACTGGGTGTTGTGACTATTACATCGATATCAAATTCTCTGTGAAGACGCTCCGTAAAGATTTCCATATGAAGAGTGCCTAGAAAGCCTATTCTGAATCCCCTTCCCAATGAACCAGAAGCTTCCTCCTCATATGAAAAAGATGAATCAGAAAGCTGTAATTTCTCAAGCGCTCTTGCGAGTGATATAAAATCATCTTGGCTTTCAGGATAGACGGATGCCCATACAACAGGAGAGGGTTTCATGTACCCTGAAAGTGCGGGCGCGGGACTTGTCGCAAAATGCACTGTATCGCCCACAGACGCAATCCCCGGTTTTTTGATTCCTGTTACAATGTATCCTATTTCTCCTGCTTTAAGTGTGTCTTTTGAAACTTCGGCAGGAGAAAAGATGCCCGTCTCAAGAGATGTGAATTTTTCTTTTGCCGCAGAGAACGCAAGCAAGTCCCCCTTTTTAACTTCCCCGTCAAATACTCTTATATAGACAATAATCCCCCTGTGGTCCGAATACTGAAAATCAAAAACAAGTCCTCGTAAGTCCTTCTTCTCTGAGAATTCTTTTTTTGGTGAAGGAATTTTTTCAATTATTTTTTCTAAAAGCTCTGAAACACCTTTTCCTGTCTTTCCGGAGACTTCCAAAACTTCTTCAGGGGAACATTTCAGTATCTCTACAATCTCATCTCTTGTCTCTCTTATCCTTGCAAGGGAAGAATCAATTTTATTCAGAACTGGAATGATAGTAAGTCCAAACTCGTGTGCCTTCCCGAGTGTTGAGAGAGTCTGTGCCTGTACGCCCTGTGTTGCGTCCACAAGTAAAATCGCACCCTCAACGGCTTTTAAGGCGCGCGAAACCTCGTATGAGAAATCAATGTGGCCTGGTGTATCAATTAAATTCAGAATGTGTCCATTATGCTCCATGCGGACGGGCTGCATTTTTATAGTGATGCCACGCTCACGCTCAAGCTCCATCTGGTCCAGCACTTGCTCTTTCATTTTCCTTTTTTCAACAGTTTTTGTAATCTCAAGCATCCTGTCTGCAAGTGTTGATTTTCCGTGATCAATGTGGGCTATGATGCTAAAGTTCCTTATATTTTGCATATGCTTATTATCTTACCACAAATAAACGCTTAAAATAAGCATATTTTAGAGCTCTTCCTGCTCTGGAGCAACCGCATCTGCCTGCCAGAATTTGGAGTGGAGCGATTTCCAGACCTCTACGATTTCTTTATTTTGCAGAAGCACAAGGAGAGCAACCCCAGTTGCGATGCCTATAATGCCTGCAAATAGCCCCTGCGAGAGAATGCCCAAGAATGTATTTATGTTAAAAACCTCATCAAATATATCAAGAAACTGATGTACCACATATCCCATAATAATTGCGGCAGAGAAACTCTGGAAGAGTGTTCTTGAAAGTGAGCGGGAGAATGATTTGAAGTCCTTCTGAAACATAATCCAGAAAGCCGCGGCATTTAAAAGCACTGCCATAGAGTATCCAAGTGGAAGCATGAGTACCGATGTTCCTTCAATATTCTCCACTCTCAAAAGTGATTCTAAAAAATAGCGCACCGTAATATTTCCTGCAAACACTTTTATCAGAATAAAAGAGAATAAGACTACAAGCGCCGCTGAAATCAGATTAAGCACAAGAGGTTTTTTTGTATTTCCCGCCGCATAGTAACCGCGAACAAAAAGCAAGATGAGTCCTTGAGCCGCAAGAGAAACAGCAAACAAAGCAAGGGCCGCCGCCGTCAAACGCGTATCCGCCCAGTCAAACTCTCCTGAACCCAAAATAACGCGCACGATCTGCGCACGAAGCATAATAAAAAGTACAATGGCGGGAAACGACCAAAAAATAATATGTTTTGCTGCGGCAAGAACCTGTTCCAAAAAATCAGTTCTCTCTCCGTTTGAGAACATCCTTGCAAGCGTTGGAAACGCCGCAACAGAATAAGAGACCCCTATTATAGTCAAAGGGACAGACTGAAGATTAAATGAGAAATTAAACACCGCAATTGAACCGACTGCCATAACGGACGCAAATGAAACTAAAAAAAGAAGTGAGATCTGGTGAGCGGAAAGTGCAAGCGTTCGAGGAAGTGAGAGGAAAATAACTTTTTTTACCTCTCCTAATCTGATGAAAATGGTCGGCTTTGGAAGGAAACCACTCTTGATTATAAACGGAAGCTGAATTCCAACATGGAAAATTGCTCCGAGCACAACGCCCATCCCAAGCCCGATGAGTCCAAATTGAGGATAGAGGAATATGATTCCGATTACGATGCCTATGTTGTAGAGAATCGGGCTGAGCGCATAGAGGATGAATTTGCGGTGGACTTGCGTAATGCTTGCAAAGAGATTTGAGATTCCAAGAAATATCGGCTGGAGTAAAAGCACTCTTGTTAATAAAATCAAATCGCTCAAGTAGGCTGACTCTACAAGACCTGGGAAGAACATCTTCACAAGCTGCGGCGTGAAGATAAAAACCAGAACACTCACCGCAATCATTATAATAAAGAACGCGGAGAATATTGTGCTTACAAACTCTTTCTCTGCCTGTTTTGACACAGAGGATTTCTCTGCAAGAAATGGAATTAGAACATAAACTGAGACAGTAGAAGCAATAGCGACAAATATGATATCCGGTATACGAAACGCCGCATAATACGTATCAAGCACTGCTCCTGCTCCAAAGAAATGTGCAAGCAGGCGGTCGCGAATGAGCGCCAAGACCTGCGAAGCAAGTGCAAATATCCCTAAAAGATATGCGGCTTCATGAAGTCCGTGTATCTCTTTGTGTATAAGGTTGAATATCCTCTTGACCATTACTCGCCCTCAATAGGGAGTGTCTCTCTTTGGGCTGGGGGTAGAGAAGGTGGCTGAATATTGGAAAGCGGTTCATCCCCAGCTATTATGTTCTGAATAATAATTTTGACTTCTTCGTTGTCAGGATTAAAATTAGACACGATTGTAAACTGCTCTAGTGAATCTTCTGTCCTCCCAACTTGAAAATAGCTCAAGCCAAGGAAATACCGCGCGTTTGAATACTGCGGATTAAGTATAACTGCCCGTTCAAGAGCCGCAATTGCCTTTTCATCATTCCCTATGTTTGTCTGCAGAAGACCAAGCTGGAAAAAGAACACTTCATTGTTCGGTTCAATTGTGACTGCTGCCTCAACTGATTTAATCGCATCCTCAATGTTACCCACTTGTATTTCAAGCTGCGAGAGAAGAAAGATTGCCGCTGTGTAATTATCTTTTTTATCAAGAGCCATTGTTATAAACTCTTTTGCTCCATCAACATTGCCTGAATCTTTTGCAAGTTCAAGCCTAGCAAGCGTAAGGAATATTTCAGGATTGTTCGGATTAAGTGCAAGTGCTTCTTCATATGAACGCTTTGCGCTCTCGTATGCACCGTCAATTCCAAGAGGTACCACCGAGCCGTAAACTTTGCCAAGCATAGTCCAGTTCTTGTAATCTTTGTTGTCAATCTGTATCGCGCTTTGAACATTGCTTATAGCTTGAGCTAAAATATTCTGGAATTCCGTTCTTCTTTCTTCTATCGACTTTTCAGTTCGTTGAAGAAGCTCGTTTATCCTTGCTAGATTTATTTCAGCCGCAAAACGGTAATACTTGCTGCTGTTGCCAAGATTTATCGCATTCTGTATGTTCTTTTCCGCCCCATCAAGATCTCCGTTTACATTTGCCGCAACCAGGCTTTTCTGGAAAGAAACTGCGGATGCATATTGCCCGCTTACAATATAAAGTGATACGGCACTTACAATAATCAATATCGTGAGTATAAAGATTGATATGAATCCAAGACGCGGATTTGACGAAAACTGAATTTCTCTATCCACTGGCGATAAACCACTTCGGTAGCGCAGTGACGCTATATACATTCCTGTCAGGAGAAATGCCAGTGTGACTATCACAATATTTGGAATATAGATTACGGTAAATATCCAGAGATAAAGGCTCCCCAGAAAAAGCGAGAGTGAGAGATAATAAGATGCTTGATCTTTAGTCGTTGCGACAATCAGATTTTTAAACCCGCTGTAAAAGAAGAATACAAAAAATGCAATCCATGCAATGCCTCCGAAGAGTCCTGTTGTTGCAAATGCCGTAGGCACGAGCCCGATTCCTGAGTTGAAGTCTATGTTCCAGAACCATGTATCGTTGATTAACTGCGGTTTGTGCAGGGCCCACTGATTTACGAATGTATTAGGGCCAGAACCGAAAAACAGATGCTCTTCATAGGTTTTCTTTGTAATATCAATTGTGCTCTGCCATGATGGCCGTGCTTCAATCTGACTGACTTTGGAAATTGACGATGTGTATCCTGCAACTGCTTGCCCACCTACTATAAAGACAAGTGAGATTATAAGGACTGTAAGGGATGGGATTATTGTCTCGTTTTTCTTTAGCTTCTCTTGGATTTCTTTGTTCTTTTTTGCGCCTAATTTAAATTTTCTTTTCCATAAGTTATAAACAAACAGGCCTAGCGCGAAGATCCCTGCAATAATCCATACAGGAAGGAAATTGACTGCAGCAAGAAAAAAGAGTGCTACACCGATGATTATGTAGAGAATCAGGCGTGACAATTTGTTTAGCAAGAGTCCATCCAGTGTTATAAGCGAGAGTATTACTGTAAGACCAAAGAATATTCCAAGGTCATTCCATTTGCCCAGAAGATTTGATGTTGTGGTTGTAAATATATCGAATGAAAGAAAATCCACGCCGAAGATAAGACGAAGTCCCTGAAATACCGCCAGGACTGCAAGTGAAAGTAAAATGGCAATATGTATTCTGAATACCGATTCTTTTGTTTTAAGAAGTAAAGGCACGAGTGAGAGCATAAGAACCATAATCGTAATGAAGCCAAACGTATCAATTTCAAACCCTTGCCCTAAGAAAGAAATTCCTGTGTTTTCTGAGAAAACTGCAGAAATAAGATATGCTGCCGGAAGCACCCACGCAACAAGTGCGACAGAATTTGCGGGAAGCGCTATCTCGCCACGCTTGAGTCGCGAGATTAGAAATAAAAAGAATGCCGCTAGGACGCTGATGAAAATCAAAAGAGATTTTGTAAACGAAAACGGCACGGAAAGTGACGGAATAAAGAATATCGGAAGAAGGAACATCATCCCGACAATAAAGTAGAGCGCTATGCTCTCCAGTCGCGGCGTTTTGTCCTTGTCTTCCACGTTTAATGTTGCATATTCCATAAAATATATTGTGTTATATGACTAAAATAATAATCTACTATATTATATTAACAATTTGCCAGCATGAGTGGAAGTGGTGGTTGTGGATTAGAAAAATCCCGCCTTTTGAGCGGGATTTTTCATATATTTGGTTCTTATGTCTATAAGCCGAATTCTGTCCTTTCTACACCAATGAATTGGTGTGGCAAGGTGCAGTTATTTATCTGGGCCATCAATTGCTATCAGGCTCAAGCGGCACTTCCCTCAAAAAATTCGGGACTCGGCCTTGCATTCAGGTAAGGATTTTGCCGTTTCACCCAAGCATTCAGAACACTGAGTGCTCGGCTACGCTCCTGTTTAGAGCGCCCAAGTATCTTTCGATACTTGGCGTCTCTGTTCGCACCTCTTCGCCACACCAATTTATTGGTGTGGCAAGACGGGCGTTACCCGCTACCCTGCTCCCCGCCAGAGGCGAGGGAATGT
This sequence comes from Candidatus Phycocordibacter aenigmaticus, assembly GCA_002327585.1. Taxonomy (GTDB): domain Bacteria; phylum Patescibacteriota; class Minisyncoccia; order Phycocordibacterales; family UBA2163; genus UBA2163. Next base: position 5,485 of record DCWL01000016.1, on the reverse strand, counting down.
TCGGACTTTCCTCCCCACAAGATAATCTTGTGGGGCAACTGCCCAACATAAGAACTTATTGTATTATATCATAAATTATATAGAGTGCAAGAAAAATAGCTTAGTTTCGCAAGAGCGAAATTGAACTTTATTTTGATTTTTTACTTTTATTTAATATATTTTGGCTTCCTGATTTAGCTGTAGATGAAATTGGCTAAATTTCACATGTGCCGGAGGCACATGAAAGCTCTTTGGCGCCTTTTGTAGTATCTCCCTTTTCATATGTCACAAGCTTTGAGAAATCCACATCTTTTACACGCAATGAAAGCTCTTCATATTTTTCTTTTGTAATCTCTTCATATGGTGCAAGCTTGTACACATGATCTGCACGAGGAAGAAATGAAAGCCCGCCTACATAATCCCAGTTCTCGTACAAGAAATTTGCGACACTTATCCATTCATCTTCGCCTACATATATGGTCACTGATGGATTATGCTCGGTGAAATTCATCTTAAGCATCTTCCATTCCTCAAGTAGCTCCTTTGCGCCTATATCTTCTTTCAGTATTGCGCCTTTTGGAGACTCAACAGGAAACTCCAGAACAAATGTTGTCGCATTCTCTTCCGTCTGCCCCACCTCAGGATGATACGGCACGCCTTGATCTTTGAGCATATGAAAGACGGGATCGGTACCGGACACGCGTACTCTTCTTATATAATATTTTGAATATCTCGGATGCATGCCGGAAGCAGTATCGAGAAGCTGAGAAGAGTTGCCGTGCGGCTTCACACATGTAATGCATTTTGATTCTTTTATTCTAAGCTTCTTTGCATACTTTTTATTCGCCTTAAGCCCTACCTCTCTGAGTTTCTTTAAAACTTCTTCATCCCTAATCGCCTTATTATCATAATATCCTGTAAGGGAAACTCCCAAGAGACGCTCCGCTTCACAATTCTTTTTCCACTCTGAAGAGAGATATCCAAAGTTGGTCAATGTCGCCTGATATGTTCCAAGAAGTGTTGCGAGCTCCATTTTTCTTTCAAGCTTTTCCACACTATCTCCAGCACGAATTACAATACTTGTAAGATTACAGAACTGCCTTGATTGCAAGTAAATCTCTCCACATGGATTGACACGAATGAGCGCTTTGCTTAAATCATTATTATATTTCTTTTTGAGAGATTTTACTCGTCTCTCCGGAAGTTGTTTTTCAAGGCCCGCCGCGTTGAAGATTCCCCGCTCGCCTGTCTTACTCTTTACAAGAGCTGTCCATTCGTCAAGAAAATGCTCTGCCGTCGGCTTTTCGGTATATACTGCAGAGTTGTTTGCCATCATTCTTTGTGGTTCTGTCATATAGAATTGTCCTTTTTTTGCATCCCGTATTTCAGTATCATCCAAATCAGACAGAGATATAAGAGCGCTTCTTCTCACTCCTCCTGCAACAACGATCTCGCCTATCTTGCATACAATGTCGTGTACATCAATGTTGCGGAGACGCTTGCCCTGCCGTGCAAGTATTTTCTCCTTAGTAAATTCCATAAGGCTCACAAGAGGCTCAGGGCCTGAGGAGCGGCCTCCCATTATCTTTAATTTTGCCCCTGCGGGCCTCAATTTTGAGTAGTCAAAATCTATATCTTTTCCGGAAAACCATGTTTCAAGGGCTAAAATAAGGGCATCTGCCCATCCTTCCTTGCTGTCTTCAACAATATGGGTTTTAAGCTTGCCTGTACTTCCATTTTGGCGTTTAATCTGAGGAAGCTGCTGTACATTATCTGATTCAGCAGAAAAACCAAGACCAGTCCCGCACATTGATATATACATCATTTCTCCAAAATCTCGCAGTCTTGTAGGCGCAACATAAGAGCAGTTATACGCGCAGACATTTGAATTGCGTGCAGCGGGACCCGCAGACCAAAGCAATCGCATTGATGGACAGATGTCCTGATTTAAAATCGCTTCGCGCACATCGGAATATTCTTTTTCAGTTAATTTCTCTCCTATATTCTCGCGCATGAAGTCAATGTATCTGTCCACTGTCTCAACCCATGTTTCTCTTCTTCCTTCTGCATCATTCCACTTTGAATATGCGGTGTAATATACAAATTCGGAAAGAGAATTATTTCTTAAATATTTTCTGCTCTTAAGCGCAAGCTCTTTTACTTTTTCCGGAACAGAAATTCCGCGCTCTCTGACTTTCGCGCGCCTTTCTCTGTAAATAATGTATGCCTTTGAGGTCGCAACATAGTCGCTCAATATAAGTTCTTTTTCTACTGTATCTTGTATTCCTTCAACTGTCGGAAGGAAATTTCTGTATTTTTTGGCAATTCTTACAGCATCTCCGACAACTCTGTGCGCCACAAGCTCTGCTTCTTTCTCTGATCCTTCATCTCCGGCAATCATCGCCTTATGAATCGCTTTTACAATTCTTTCAAAATCAAAAGGTACGATTGTGTCGTTTCTTTTTTGAATTTTTGGAACAAATTGGCGATAACTTTTCGTACTGCTGGCAAATTTCCTTGAACTTGTTCTAACAGGTTTTGTATTTATAACATCGCTAATTTTTTTATGCTTTAAAGTTATTTTTGAGGCATCAGACATGTTGCAAATTTATTTATCAGTTAATTAGAATTAGTAAAGTCATTCTCTAATTGTACACCAAAACAATAGTCAAAAATGCTGTGGATATCATACTATATCATACTAAAAAATAAAAAAAAGGGGGTGTAAACCCCATCAAAAAATACTCGCTTTAATTACTGCTGAAATATGAAAGTCATTGGATAATCTCCACAGGCACTGAAAATACTTGAGGTGATATTTCTCCCGTAATGCAAACCCCCATTTTTCCTTGCTTCTATAAAAGAAAGAGCGGAGTGAATTATAGTGTCCTTAATAAGTGCCTTTTATAAATTCAATTGCAAAATTCCATATAAAAGACGAGTTGAGAAATGTTTGTAAAATAAAGAGGATATATAAAAGACAATTACTGTCTTCCAATAAATATTTTGTTCTCGGAGAAATCAATTGAGGAGGGTTTCAGATATTTCTTAAATAAATCAAAAGATATTTGTCCGTCATGCTCGCCTCTGCAGCTGTATAAATTAAAGTATAGGGAATTATATTCAGGATATGTATGTACTGCAACATGTGATTCTGCAAGCAAGATTGCAATAGTATGTCCTTGCGGAGTAAATGTATGAGACACTTTTTTAAGGACAGTAAACTTATCTGTCCTTAATGCTTTAAGGAGTTTTTCTTCAAGATTTTTCGTATCAGAGAGTTTTTTGTCGGAAATCCCATGCATTACGCACAAAATCTCATTTCCGACTTGTGAAGATTTGTATGACATAAGGATATTATACTATAAGAATATTTTATTGAGAAAAAATAAGTTCGGAGGGTATGAGATTCGAACTCATGAAGGGGTTTAACCCTTACTCGCTTTCCAAGCGAGCGCACTAGACCACTATGCGAACCCTCCAATTATTTATGTCTTAGAGCTTTTACTCTTTTTTCTGTTGGTGGATGTGTCATAAAGAGCTTTCTTATACCACTGTGGGATTTACCTCCAAATGGATTTGAGATGAATAGGTGTGCTGTGGCATTATTTGCTTTTCTCATCGGGCTACCATATGAACCAATTTTTTCAAGTGCAGATGCTAATCCTTCTGGATAACGAGTTAGAAGCGCGCCAGATGCATCTGCCAGAAATTCTCTTTTACGAGATATCGCAAGCTGGATAAGAATTGCAATAATCGGCGCCAGAATTGCAAGCGCAATGCCCGCAATCGTCATAAACAGCCTTGCCCTGCCATCACCTCCTCTGCCACCTACATGCCCGAAAATAGACATTCGTAAGAAAAAGTCTGACAAGAGTGTAACAAATCCTACAAGGACTACAATAATGGTTGAAATTAAAATATCACGATTGCCTATATGTGAGAGTTCATGTGCTATTACTCCTTCAAGTTCGTTTCTGTCCAACATGCTCACAAGCCCCGTGGTTACGGCAACAACAGCATGCTCTTTATTCCGCCCTGTCGCAAAAGCATTGGGCGCGCGATCTTCTATTATGAAAAGTCTTGGCATTGGAAGTCCTGCCGTGATTGAAAGATTCTCAACTATGTTCCACAGTTCTCTGTTATCTTCTTTTTTCACAGATCTCGCTCCGGACATTTTAAGAACAATTTTATCAGAATACCAATAGCTGAATATATTCATTACAATTGAGAAAAAAATGGCAAAATATAAAATTCCAGGACTTTGATATATAAAGCTGAAAGCCCAGCCAATCCCTATAATCACTATTAAAAACATGGTCATAAGAAGCCATGTTTTTCTTACATTCTTATCCTGCTGTGTATATAGTGTCGCCATTAAAACTCTACTTTTACTGGTTCGCGGGATGGAGCTCCTTCATCAAGTTCAAAGAAATCCTGCTTTCTGAAGCGAAAGATATTACCGATTATGTTGTTAGGGAAAGACTCAAGGCCGATGTTCAAATCACGAACATTTCCGTTATAAAATCTTCGCGCAGCTTGGATTTTGTTTTCCGTGTCAGAAAGCTCTCTTTGGAGCTCAAGAAAATTCTGATTTGCTTTTAGGTCAGGATAATTCTCAGATACTGCAAATAAAGATTTTAGTGCGCCTGTGAGCATATTCTCTGATTTTCCCCGCTCTTCAATACTTCCCCCCTGCATTGCCTTTGCGCGCATTTCTGTCACTTTTTCAAGCGTTCCTTTTTCATGCTTAGCGTAACCTTTCACAGTCTCAATAAGGTTTGGAATAAGGTCGTAGCGACGTTTTAGCTGTACATCAATGTCTGCCCATGCCTCTTTCGTGCGGTTAACGAGGCGCACGAATTTATTGTATGCATAAATTACCCAAAATACGATAACTATCGCTATACCAATGAGAATGTTTGTAATAGCCATGATTTTAAAATTAATTATTAAGTACTATAATTTTACTTGAAAATTGTAGAAAATCAATAACCAAAACCGCCCCTTCTATGGTGGAGCGGTTTGATGGGTAATTAAAATCCTCCCATTGGCATGCCTCCTGGCACTCCATCTCCTGCATCGGGCTTGTCAACTTCGGGCTCGTCTGTCACCGCAGCTTCTGTCGTGAGTAAAATTCCTGCAGCTGATGCCGCATTTTGTATTTCACTCCTCACAACCTTCACCGGATCTACGATTCCTGCTTGCAGCATATCAGGGACTATTTCATCCTTTATCGCATCATATCCTGTATTGTTTTTTCCAGATTTTACTTTCTCAACAATTGCAGAGCCGTCGTCCTTTCCTGCATTTGCAGCAATCTGCTTTAGGGGTGTTTCAAGTGCTTTAAGAACGATGTTAAATCCAACTTCCTCCTCACGCGAGAGATTCTTTTGTTCACTGACTTTTTTAATTGCTTTTATAAACGCAGTCCCTCCTCCTGGCACAATTCCTTCTTCAATTGCGGCTTTAGTGGCATTTACCGCATCTTCAATTTTTAGCTTAA
>DCWL01000013.1 GCA_002327585.1 Candidatus Phycocordibacter aenigmaticus | reverse complement strand
CCACCAATATTCCTTTTCTGTTTCACCTTTCCAGGCATAAACTGGAATTTCGGCCTTTGCTATTGCAGCTGCTGCATGATCTTGTGTAGAAAAAATATTGCATGAAGCCCATCTTACATTTGCTCCTAGTGCTGTTAAAGTCTCTATCAAAACAGCTGTTTGCACTGTCATGTGCAGACTTCCGGTTATTCTAACGTTGTTAAGCGGCTTTTCTTTTCCATACTTTTCCCTTATTGCCATTAATCCCGGCATCTCTTTTTCTGCTATTTCAATTTCCTTTCTTCCAAAATCTGCTAATTTAATATCTTTAACTTCATAATTTTTAGTTTTGTCCATTTTTAATCACAGTAACATGTATTCAATAGATATTTATATAGTTTTTTGTTGATTTTATGGAAATTTTCCATGATTTCTTGGAATTTTTAGTTATTGTACGATAATTTTATATATTTAGTGTATTTTTTATGGGAAATAGAGGTTTTTATTCATGAAACTGGATAATAAAGACTTAAAGATTATTAATATTTTGAAGAGAAATTCAAGAGAACCAATTAAGCTAATCGCTAAAAATACAGGCATAAGACCCAGTACAGTGCATCAAAGGATTCAAAGACTGATAAAATTTGGTGTAATAGATAAATTTACCATCAAGCTGGATAATAAGGCAATCGGGGAGAATTTCATCGCATTTTTATTGATCAAAGGTACGACTTCTGACTATATCAACAACAAATTCCTGAATACAAAAAATGTCAAAGAAGTTTTTGGAGTGACAGGAGAGTATGATGTCATTGTCAAATTAAAATTTCTAGATGTGGAAGAGTTCAATGACTTTATCATAAATTTCAGGAAAGAAATGAAAGGTGTGGGAGCAACCTTGACAATGGTTGTGACTGCAAATATAAAGGAAGAGTTTTAAAATTTTCTTATGCACAAAAATGCAAAAGCATTTTTGGCATGCTCGAAAATCCCTTTCAGATTTTCGGCACACCAGAAATGCCTTGCATTTCCTCGTGTCCTAGAAATCCTTAACTATTTCCAAAATTATGGGATTTCTATGATTGCTTGAAATTCCTTGTATCTTTTTTCTATATCTTCATGTTTGATTTTCTTCAATCTTTCTATAGAGAAATCTTCTGCATTAAAAGATGCTATTACGCTGCCATATACTACTGCTTTTCTTAGATTTTTTTCACTTAAATCATGAGTTTTGGCTAGGTATCCTGTAAGTGCGCCACCAAAGCTGTCTCCACAACCTGTAGGATCTTTTATGTTTTCCAGAGGGTATGAAGGTGCACTAAAGTGCTTGCTATCAGTAAACAACAAAGCTCCATGCTCTCCTTTTTTTATGATAACTGCTTTTGTGTGTAACTTTAAGGCTGCTCTTGCTGCTTTTACAAGATTAGGAGTATCGAAAAGCTGCCTTGCTTCACCATCATTAAGAACAAGTATGTCTGCTTTATCTATGGTTTTAAGCAGCTGCTCGCGTTTGTTTTCAATCCAGAAATTCATGGTGTCCATGACGACCAGTTCAGGTTTTTTTAGGGAGTTTATAACCTCAAGCTGCAGCTCAGGATCAATATTTGCAAGAAAAAGGTATTTGGCATCCTTATAACTTTCAGGGACTTTTACCTTGTAAGATTCTAAAGAATTTAGTTCTGTCTTTATTGTTTTGGCTTCGTTCATGTCAAACTCATAATAGCCCTGCCACTTGAAGGTTTTATCCCCTAAAATTATTCCTTCGGTGTTGATTCCTTTTTCATTGAGAATTTTTATATTTTTATCAGGAAAATCTTTTCCTACTATTGAAAGAATTCCTGGTTTTGAGAAAAGTGAAGCTGCTATAGAAGCGTAAGTAGCTGAACCTCCAATCACGTCCTTGACTTTGCCAAATGGTGTCTCTAAAGAATCCAAAGCTACAGTTCCAATAATTATCGGATCTATCATAATATTTGCAGTAAAGCTGCATATTTAAAAAGTTTTAGTAAATTACCTGTTTTTTAGATAAATATAAAAATAAATTCTATTAATAAGGTTAATATTATCAAAAAAAGAGGTGGATAATGCCAGATACAAATATCAGAAACTTCTTATTCGGAGTCTTTCTTCTTGCAGTACTTATTATAGCTGGCACCTATGCTTTCAGCATAATAGAAGGTTTAGATTTCTTTGATTCATTATACCAAGTTATATTAATAGTAACAACTGTTGGAGTGGAGCATGATGTTACCAGCGATTATGGCAAGATTCTAGTTATAGTGCTTTTATCTTTTGGTATCGGCCTGGTCCTTTATATGGCTATTTTTATCGCCGGCGCAATTATAGAAGGCCAGACAAGATCATTATTAGGAGGAATAAAAGGAGGTTTGGTTAGAATGAAAAAAGAAAAAGATCATACGATTGTTTGTGGTTATGGTAAGCTCGGAAAGTATGTTTGCAGCGTATTAAAAGAAAAGAAACAGAAGTACATTATAGTGGAAAAAGAAGCGAGTAAATGTGCTGAACTCATATCTTCCGGAGAAAATATTTTACAAGGAGATTCTTTGGATTCCGATGTTCTGAAAAGAGCAGGGATACAAAAGGCAAAAGGTCTTGTAGCTACATTAGGGGAAGACTCTGATAACATCTATCTAATAATGTCAGCTACTGAACTCAATCCAAAGCTCAATTTAGCGGCAAAAGCAGAAGACGAGCATGCAGTTGACAGGCTACATAAGGTCGGAGCTACAATAGTTGTTCTGCCTCAGGTTGTTGGTGGAAGGCAGCTTGCCAATGCTTTTCTTGAGATGGAGAAATCAGAAGAATTAGAGACTGTTAGTAAGAAGGAATGAAATAAGAAATAAAAAAACAAAAAAGATTAATATGAGTTAGAATTCTCTTATTATTGGGTGGTATGAAAGTGGATGATTTTACGGCTGTTAAGAGTTTTGTAAAAAGAAATTATAAGCATTTTAATTCTGCTGTTGTTGTGGATGCTGCTGAAGCATATGTCAAGCTTCTTGATTCTAACGGTAAGATGTTTCTGGTCATGGCAGGAGCTATGTCTACTGCAGAACTTGGGATAAGCTTGGCAGAGATGATTAGACAAGGCAAAGTCCATGCTATATGCTGCACCGGGGCAAATTTAGAGGAGGATTTGTTCAATTTAGTTGCAAATAAGCATTACAAGCGCGTTCCAAATTATCGTTATTTGAGTGCAGATGACGAAAAAAAAATGTTTGATGAGCATATGAATCGTGTCACTGACACGTGCATTCCAGAAGAGGAAGCAATGAGAAGGATAGAGAAGCAGATTTTCAAGCTCTGGAAGAAAGCTGATGAAAACAATGAGAGGTATTTTCCGTATGAATATATGTATCAAGTAATCAAAAGCGGTGCATTGGAAGAATTTTATGAGATTGATCCTAAAGATTCCTGGCTGATAGCAGCGTGTGAGAAAAACCTTCCAATATGGACTCCAGGATGGGAAGATTCTACATTAGGAAATATTTTTGTTGCGCTGACAAGAGGAAGAAATTATTATAATGAACAGATCAAGAATATACAAATCGTTAAATCCGGCCTTGAGCAGATGTCATTTTTGATTGATTGGTATAGGGAAAATTCTAAAAATTCTTCAATAGGCTTTTTTCAGATTGGAGGTGGAATAGCAGGAGATTTTCCAATATGTGTTGTTCCGTTGATACAGCAGGATCTTAATGAAGAATGCAGACTATGGGGATACTTCTGCCAGATAAGCGATAGCACAACTTCTTACGGCAGCTACAGCGGCGCTGTGCCTAATGAAAAAATTACATGGGGAAAGATATCTGTGGATACACCTTCATTCGTAATAGAATCTGATGCGACTATTGTTGCGCCGTTGATATTTGCTTATGTTCTTGGAGAGAAATAAATACTAATACTAGTTAACTTTAAATAAAACATAAACTTCTATAGTTTTGTAACTGCCGACGTGGCACAATCTGGCACTGCGTCAGCCTTGAGAGCTGATTCCCGCAAGGGTATCCTGGTTCAAATCCGGGCGTCGGCGTTTTTTATTTTCTCTTAAACCTTCCAAATAAACTTTTTTTTGTCTGTCCTTCAGGAGAAATTCCTATCCTATTTATCTGCCTTTCCAGCTCTTTATAATCTTCATCCTTTTCCCATTGACCTTCTGATTCTTTATGGAAATCAGGTTTTTTCAATAAATCAAGATGTAATAGCTCTTTTATGCTCCTTTTTTCAGGTTCTATGGTTGTTTTTGATTGTGGTTTCTTTGCATATGCAACCTTATTTACGTAATTACCTCTTTTTTTGAATATCGCAAGTATAATCAAAACAAAAGCAATTCCACCTATTATTGCAATCAATAAGTATGTTCTCGATGAGTTTTTTTTCTCAAAGTCCACTGTTGTTATAATTGGTTCCTCTACATCAATTTCTTCTTCACTTTCTTCTGTATCTTCTTCAACTTCTTCGTCCCCTAAAACTGTATCTGTAACCTGCTCTTCAACTACCTCTTGTTCTTCTGTTTCCAACGGTTCCTCAATTATCGGTTCTTTTTTATCCGGAATTTTTATTATTATATTTTCCCTCTGGACAAAAATCTGGTTTGCTGATTCGTAGATGGCTGTTATGTTAAAGTTATAGGATTCATCGATGTTTGGTCCGATAACCTGGGAGTCAAAAATTTTTATGCTTTCGAGAGATTTTATATCTGTATGTGTAGTTGAGAAATCCTGGACATTAGGAATATTTGTATTGTAATCAATCTTGATATTTTTAAAGACGAGGATTTTACTCGGATTTGTAAGAAGAGCCCTAAGGTTAGTTTTTTGCCCTGGCAGGGTGAGTTGTTCAGAAAAATCATATAAGATGTGTGGGCAATCACAATAAACCTCTACATTAGATACACCTTTTGCAGTCCTAAGAAATTTGCTTATCTTGTAGCTTGCTTCCGATACAATGGTATGGTTTCCGGATCTCTTGGCCTGTAATTGGATTAAAAAATCTTTATCTTCATTCGTTGACAGACTGCCGCTCCAGCTCAATATATCATTGGTTCTTAATGCCTCTTTTGGCTTTTTAATGAGCAAAAGATTTTGAGGTATTTTTATTCTAAAAGTGGTTATTCTTAAATCATGCTCTCCATTCATGTTTTTGATATTTATCGTTAAATTCATTTTTTCACCTATATCGAACCTGCTTTTATTGAGCTTGGAGCTTATTTTCAGCGAGCTGTTGTACACCTGGCCCTCTATTGTCGTGGATGTTGCGCTTACTTTTTCAATCCCGTTGAAATAAGTCACATTTGCAGCTAATTCAAAATCACCTCCTGACAAGCCTCTTATCTTATAGGTGCATGTCTTTATCTGGCCGGGATGAACATCTTCATCGAATACTATGCTGTCAAAAGTTTTCTTGCATCCTTCCAGTTCCGTAGCTAAAACCGAAGAAGGAAGTTTTATTGTGGCCAGGACATCTTCTGCAACGATATCAGCAGTATTTTCTATTGATAGTTGTGCGTCTGCCTCTTCATCTATCAAAATGTTGCTTTTGCTAAGAGTATGAGTTATATCTATCTTTGATTTTATCTGGTATATGTTTACTATTGCTTTGTATACATCCCTATAGGTTGTAAGGTTTCTGTAAGAAAATGAAACGTTGCTTATGCATATATCAAAATTGCTCTTTATTTTGCATTCGCCGTTTGAAACTATCACTCCTGAAATATCTATTTTGACAACAACTTTGCTGCTTATAGGTTCTATTACAAATTCAAAAAGATGACCATCTATCTCGACAGAATCGCCGTCTTCTACAGATCCGGAATAAACGGACTCTTCATAAATTGAAAAGGCAGTCTGAATTATTGTAAGGAAAATTATTATTGAAATTACAGAAAATATGCCTCTTTTTTTCATTCTAAGATATCTATGGTTTAGGTTAATGGTTTTTATTTATTGGGAGGTTGGTGTGAAACTCTGTGAATTGCGAGCGACTCGCAGTCGCTCGTCGCGTTCACGGCTTGTGCGAGGCCTTAACATGCTTCTCAACTTCGCTTTGCTCAGGTCGTAGTGCACAATCCTGCGGAACTATATGCATTGGCATATTACGCACAAGCACCGACTTTCGCATCAACTTCAGTTATTGCAGTTCTATCTCTTCTCTTCTTCATATATATCTATAAAAGCAACTAACATTGCAAATATTATTGGGCCTAGGATTATCCCTATAAAACCGAAAAGAGACAAGCCACCAACAACTCCGAGCAAGACTAAAATAGGGTGCAATCCTGCCTTATCACCTATTATTTTAGGCTTTAATATATTGTCTATTGTGGCAATAACAAACATGCCATAAAGCATAAAAAGTATTCCTTTTACAATTAAAGTTGTCTCTAGATTAAAATAGCCATTAAATATCAGTATCAGAGATGCGGGGAGCCAGATTATACTAGAACCTACATAAGGTATCAAAGCTGCAAAAGTCATTACTGCTCCCCAAAGAAGAGGCGAAGGCAATCCAAATACGAGGAAACCTATTCCTCCCAAGGTGCCCTGGATTATTGCTATTATTATGCTCCCATAAATAACTGCATAGGTCATATCATTTAGTTTTTTAAAGACATGCTGCCTAAACCTGTCCTTTAAAGGCAGAAGCCTTTCAATCTTATAAACAAAAATTTTACCGTCTCTAAAAAGAAAAAACATGACAAAAAGAATTATAAATAAGTCGAGTATAAAAATCGGAATCGAAAACAGGATGTTGGAAATGCTATCTGTTATTTTTGTCGTTGTTTCCTTAATTGTAGTCTCTATATAGTATCTTATCTGAGGGTCATTGGCCTTGTCAATCAAATAATTTGTTGTTTTGCATAAGGGCTTGTCAGCAGGATCACATTCTTCAAGAAACAGTCCACTTGTTATTTTCTGCCTGGATAAAAGATAAGTGGTATAAGCTTCCTTGGATATTGTATTAAGCACAAAAAATAAAGGCAGTGTTATTACCAGTATCACCAGCAAAGAAGCTATCAGCGAAGAAATATTCTTATTTTTAATTTTTTTATTGATCCTTGAATATAATGGGTAGGATATATAAGAAAAAATTATTCCTGTAAGAACCGCTGTAATGAATGGCTTTATAATCAGGAAAGATATCAAAATAAGGACTAGGAAAATCAATGTAAAAATAATTTTCCGATATATCTCTGAATTCATTTTAATTGATTGAAATTTAATGGGCCCGAAGGGACTTTCATCAACCTTTTCCATTGCGAAGCACGAGCCACCGAACGGAGTGAATGTGGCTCCCGAAAGCTTTTGGTCGAGCTTTTGCGCGTAAGCGGAAAAGATCGTTTTGAACCCTTGATCTCCGCCATTTCAATATATACCCATAAATATGATCTATTTAATGTCGAGGCGACGTCATAGCCACTAGACTACGGGCCCATAAATATAGTTAAGAATGGAAGATATAAAAAGATTGCTATACTCATGGACAAAATTGGTTTTAACTAGCCTCTAAAGATGGATTGCCCAAGAGGACTGAAGAAAAACAGGAAAAAAGCAGTCATGAGGCCAAATACAGTGAGTATGACTTCCTGCATTATTTGATGAAACTTTGTAAAATCTCTTGTGGCCTCTACAAGGTCTGTCTCTGTTATGATTCCAACCAAGTTGTTGTTCTCAACAACAGGGAATTTTCCTATCTTTTCGTTTTTTAATTTTTTAATCAAATAAGCGTAGCTCGCATCAGGTTCTACTACGAGGAATTTTTTATTCATTACTCCTTTTACCTTGCTTGAGATTTTATTTAATGATCCCTTTATCAGGTCGTTCTGTGTAACAACTGCTATTGGAGTTTTGTTTTTCATGACCAGCAGACTCTTGACATGCTTGTTTACCATCAATCTTGATGCTTCTGTTAGAGTCGCACTGTCATTTATTGTTATTACATTTTCAGTCATTATTGCTCTTGCCTTTATCATCATATCACCTTAAAAACGGAAAAAATTTGATTAAATACTCATATAAAACGAAAATAGCGAACTCGAATATTACAAAAAGGATAAGGACTGCATTCTGTATATTTCTGTGGAACTTTATATTATCATTTATTTCCTGCACAACCCTGTTTTCAGTCACTAAACCTACTAGGTTTTCATTTTGAACTATGGGGTATCTCCTGAAGTGCTTTGTGTCAATTATTTTGTTGGCCTTTTCTATTTTTGTATTAATGTCTATGTTAGTGACTGGGGAGCTCATGATTTTTGTTACATTTTTTCCTGGATTTGTTTTTTTAGAAATTAAATTTTTTACTATATCTGACTCGGTAATTATTCCTATCGGCTTTTTTCCTTCGACAATAACCACGCATCCATGAGGCTTACTTGCCATGAGTTTTGCTGCATCAGAAATCTTTGCCTCTTTTTTCAGTGTCGGAACATTAGCAATCATTATTTTGCTTATCTTTGCCATGACTGCGATATTGTAATTATTGTTTAAAAAGTTTTCTATAGAATATTGAAAGCCTCTGCCGGGATGTGCGCCCGGGACCTCCACCTATTCGGACTTAACCATAAGCCTTCAAGCGAGCTTGAAGTTTTCGTCTAGCGTAATACCAAGGTCTTGCGGATTTAAGGGATATCTTAAAATCTGGCGCACTGGCTACTATGCTACAGAGGCATAAAAAATGCGAGGGGAGGGATTCGAACCTTTCCGTGCTCTAAAGAGCATCTCGGACACACTAAGTGACAGGATATCCCACTTACAATGGGTGCCACAGTGTGGCACTGGTCTTAAGTTTCGCACCTAAATAGACCTGCGCGTTTGACCAGGCTTCGCTACCTCCGCACAAGTAGAAAAGAAAAGAAGACTCTTTTTAAAGATTACTCATTTGATTCCACTGGACATTCGTGCGTAAGCTATTTAAATCTAAAAATTCCTATCATTTTGTTTTTCCTGTAGAGTACCATGAAAAATCAAAATAAACAACGGAATTTAAAAGAATCAAATAGTATTGCAGAATTCTTAGGCTGGCACTTAGGAGATGGATGTTTGAGTGCAAGAAAAGGGAAACTTCAATTTTCTCTAACTGGAGATATTTCTGAAGAAAAAACATTCTACACTAAAGAAATTTTGCCATCTATGAATAAATCATTCAAAAGACAGTTAAAACAACCATTTGTTTTGAAATACTATAAATCTGTAGGAGTTTGTGGAATATATACTTCCAATAAAAAATTCACTTCCTATCTTATAAGAAACTTCAATTTGAATGTTGGGAAGAAAAAAGATATTTCCGTTCCAGAATATGTAAAAACTTCTTTGCAGAAAAAGAACTTTCTTAGAGGATTATTCGACACAGATGGCTCAATCTACTTTTGTAAGAGCTACGTTAGGCGGAAAACATTGACTCCTTACAACATTTTTCATTATATTCCTAAAATGAAGCTAGCTACAATCTCTAAAGGCCTTATATCAGATACCTATAAAATGCTTCTGGATTTAGGTTTTTCTCCTAGAATTCAAAAACCAATTCAACAAAGAAAAAATGAGCTTCCAATACACTCGGTGGTTTTGGATACCAAAAAAGACATATTGAAATGGCTAAGAGAGGTAGGATTCAGAAATTTTAAACATAAGACAAAAGTCGAGATATGGGAAAAGTTTGGTTTTTGTCCTCCCAACACTAATTTGGAAACTAGACTTAAGATACTGAGTAACAAGATAAATCCTCTTGTTTTCTATAAAGGATATTCTAAAGAGCAATTGGAAACTTTTTTAAAACAAATTGGTTTTTCTAATGATCGGCACTTGTCAAAATTACGCTCCCGTGGCTTAGTGGTATAGCG
>DCWL01000010.1:21096-62409 GCA_002327585.1 Candidatus Phycocordibacter aenigmaticus | reverse complement strand
ATTGGTTTTGCTTGCAACTTCTTTTGCAATCTCACCTCCCATATTCTCAAACTTATCTTTGAGCGAGATATCTTTTGCAATTGTTACGCCGTCGTTTGTAATTGTAGGAGATCCGAAACTTTTATCCAAAACGACATTGCGCCCACGCGGTCCCAAAGTAACTTTTACGGTGTCAGCTACTTTGTCAACTCCTGTTTTGAGCGCCTTGCGCGCTTTTTCATTATAAAATATTTGTTTTGCCATAATTCTATTTTAATACTGCCAATATATTGTTTTCTCCAACAATATAATATTCAACTTCATCCAGTTCTATTTTGTCACCCCATTGGAACATTACAGTATCGCCTTTCTTTACGCTCATTGGGATAAGATTTCCATTGTCATCATATTTTCCCTCTCCCACCGCAATGACTTTCCCGCGATCACTCTGTTTTTGGTCAACTGTTTCGGGAATAATAATCCCGGAAGGTGACTTATCGGCATCATCAGTTGAGAGCGGTTTTATAAGAACTCTGTCTCCAAGGGGTAAAATATCGTCTTTTTTCTTCATATTTTTGGTCTTTTTTCTCATGATTTACGAGGTCATTTCATTAATAATTTACAATGTTTATTATATATGTCGTAGTTTTTTTGTCAAATCTCAATACGGCTTTTTAATTCCATCAGTGGTATATTCTCCGCAAAGAAGTTCTTTGCATTTACAATCACAAAAACAGGAGGGTGGTGTGATGTAAAATATATCTAGGATTATTTTATTGATTGTAAGCAACAATCTTTTCTTGTAGCAATCTGCCGATCTTAATCAGGAGTTGACCTGCGATGCTCTGGTATAAGAATCCGCTTGCCACTTTTTAGTCTGCGATAATGTTTGTGGACTTCAACTATTTTTTTTCCCTTTTGTGTTTTTGCCATAGTATTTTAATTATATTTATTTTCTAATAATTTTTCAACATTTTTTTTATTATAACATTTTTAGGAAATCTTTGAGTGCCACTTTTGCACCTGCAGCGTTTTTATGCCCTGCACCGCCGAGGATTTTGGCAAGTTCAAGCGCCGACGGACTTTGCCCGTTTATGCTTCTGAAACTAAATCTTATCTTATGGCCTAAAATTTTAAAAATTACAACAGCTTTTCCATTAAGCCCAGAAAGTTTGTTGCCTAAATCAGACACATAAACTGTTGAATTGTATGCTGGTACTAAATATTTGCCAATTCGCAGATTGATGCTTTCTGCATTACCAATAAACTTTTTTATCTCAAAATCTGAATATTTTGATATAATTTTTCCTTTCTCTTTTATGTCATTGAGATTTTTATCAAACAGTTCTTTTGTATAATCTGGTGATCCTGTATACATATAAAGATAGTTATTTATATTTTTTGTATCATCTCCATATTTCAGCCTCCATATATCGGAATCTTCCACATATTTAATTATTTCCGGCTCACTCTCTTCTGGAAAGAAATGGTTCCAAGCAAGCGAGCTTCCCGATTTATTATTGTCAAAAATATATGTTACAGCGTCATTTTTGGCTACAAGCTTGTCCATCAAATCTTTCACTCCTATGTGATGATCTATAACGGTCACTTTATGGCCGTCTTCAAGCAGTTCTTTGAGCCCCAGCATGCAGTCAACTATATAGACATCGCTCCCCTCTACGGCAGCTTTACGCACGGACGTTAAATCTTCATCTGTATATAAATGCGAGAGTTCAAAAAGTAGCACATTTGGGAATTTCTTCAGTAAAACAGCGGCCGCCGTCGTGCCGTCAATACAATCTTTGTGATATACTCCTATAACTGTTTTTCTCATATTTAAGAATTCATATTACCTTAAATCTTACGATTTTGACAGGTTGTTCGATGTTCGAGATCGAATCTCGAGCACCGCAACTTCTATCATATCCAATGTGATAATTTGTCTAATACCGTGTCAAAACTAGGAAGTAAATTGTAATTTTTTGCTTCTGCAGGTTCAATCCATTTGTAATCTTGCGTTTCCCAATCAGGTATTACTTTATCTGTATTTACCTCTACAAATACTGGATGGATAATCCATGTCTTTTTATACTCTGGTGCTTCCTGATGGAAAATCTCTCCAAGGCGAATTGATTCAATTTCTTTACTGTCAATACCCGCTTCTTCTTGAATTTCATCTTTCACTTTCTGACCAAAATCTCTGCTATCATCAAGAAATCCAGAAATGCCATTCCAATAATTTGGATAAAAGTTCAATTCACTGCTCCTTTGCATAAGCAGGATTTTGCCTTTATGTTTAAGCACACAATTAATTACCGGCGCCCAACGTGCATTTGTATAATCTATCTGTCCGTCTTTTGGCTTAAATTTCGGTCTTGTTTTTTGCATTATAATTTCTAAACTTTTTATAGATCTGATAAAAATCTTAAACTGTCGTATGGCCTCTTACCCAAATACCAAGAGCTTATCGCTTTCCTCAACTATTTTGAGCAAATCAGTCATTGTAGATATTGGGCAAACTCCAACTTCTTTTTTTTTGCGAAGCTCCAGACATGTGCCACAGGCATATAGATTTCCTTTCAGCTTTTTATACTCAGCAACCTTTTCTGAAATATCGAAATCTTTTGTGTCTGAAATGCTATCAAGCTCAGCACTTTCATTCATTAAGAAAATTGTGACTTCATGACCTCCTTTCAGTGAAGTAATGCCGAAACGAAATGTGTTCCAGACATGCTCTGGTTTATTTGATTGCAATACAATGCCAATTTTCATATTTTTATACTACCTCAAATTTTATGATTTTGACAGATATATTTTCTAAATTTTTCCTTTTAAATATTTTTGCTTTTTTCTGAGAATCTTTCAGTCACATAGCGAGACATTATCCTTGGCATTTTTATAACTTCTTCCTTATAATATTTGTAAGTGCTTATGACTTCCAAAAAAAGATTTTAGTAATATAATAAGGAGTATAATAATAATCGCTATACAGCAACTATTTATGCCAAATTTTGAAAAATTTAATCTCTCGAAGAGCAGGCAATTCTTGGAAAAGAACAAAGATTTTATTGATAGCAAAGCGGAAGAAGTACAAAACGAGATAGAAACACTCTCGGAAGATTTCAATGCAGAAAATATTCCAGTTGATAATAGATGCGGAATAAATATGAAAGCGTATAAAGATAAGTATGCTCCAGAGAAGTTAGAAAAGGATTATAAATACATTGAAAAGGCGGAAAAAGAGTTCGCCAGAATAGAGGGTTTAACGGTTGAGCAGTGGAAAAAATCAAAAGATAAAAGAAATGGTGAAAGATTTGAACAGTTAAAAACTGTAATTTTAAACAGAAATTTTGAAACTCCCAACATAATCGCCATACGTGCGTCTGATTATGATGATTATAAAAATAGTATTGACAATATAATAATAAACAAAAATACAGGAGACATAATCTGTGCACTTGACGCAATAGCGAACGATAAAAACAGTAAGAGATATAAAGAAAAAGAAGAAAAAATAAAAGAAATAAATGAAAAAGGCGGAGCAAAACTAAAATACGGCATAACATTTGAGGACGATAAGCCTGTTTTGAAAGAAATAAAAGGGGTTAATATTTTTATCTTATCGCTTTCCTCTAGGGAATTGTACGAAGCGTTAAAAAACTTTGGAAGCGGCAAATTTGAAAACAAACTCTTCAAAGAATTCGGCAAGCAAGCGATAGAACAATTGCAAAAATTGCCTTCAAATGTACCACAATCAGTGAAAGAAAATTGGATAACAATTTTAAAAAACTGATTTTCATAGAGTCAAACTTGGCAACCCTGTTATCAAGTGTGGTTAGATAGTATTCTTATATAAATTAGATGCGTATTACAAGAACATGTGGAATGATATCCACAAGTTTATAAAAAAATACAATAAGTAAAGAACAGTGGACAAATTGCTTCTAACAAGCTGGTTCTTGTAAAACCAACTTTTTATTAACCCTGTTTCAATTCCTCATTAAATTCATCTAATATTTTGGTGGTCCAACCACTATCTATTCCTACAATTAAAAAATCCTGCATATTGCCGTTTTCAACGTCCACAGCAATTGTTTCTTTATTAGTAAGATAAAATGGTTTGCCCATGTTTGGGAGTAAAACATTCATTTTGTTTCTACTAATCTTTTCTATGTTCATAGAATTTTCATCTATTAATAATCGATCGTAGCCGTATGATTTTTCATTATCAATCATTTCTTGTTCTTCTTTTGGTAAATCATCATAATCTGGATAATCTTCTACTCGGGCTTTATCCCCATGTAAAATATTCATGCTTTTACTTTCTAATTCTGATATCGGAGTAAGTTGTAATTCTTTTAATTCTTTCTCTTGCATAGTTGCTTTTATATTTTCAAATCCTGCATAAAGTTCCTTTATCTTTGTTTCATATTCGGTACGTAATGTTTCAGCTTCTGCTTCACCTTTTTTTACACCCTTTAAAAAGGGCATTTTTGATTCTCTATAAGGTTTCTCTTTTTCAGCCATTTTTCTAGCTAGAAATGATGATTCTACTCTACCTGAAGATTTTTTTGGATTTTCTATACTCATAAAATTATATTTATCGTTATTTATAATATTACTTATTATCCCTCTCCCGTATCTCCTCCTCAATCTCGTTTCTGTCCCTACCATATGTGAGGTACGAAAGCTGTTTGAGGTTTTCTACAACTTCAGGATTTTTTTGCGTTGGCGGAAGAGTTTCGATATTAAACGGCTTTTCGGGTCTTCCGTCAACAAGCATTTTTAGATATGCCTTTCTATTGTCTATATTAATAAGGTCTTTTGCGGTAAATACTGGCTCAAACTGATTTTTAAGGTATTCAGCGTCATCTACACCAACTCTAAAAGAGCATATTGAGCCAACATTGCCAAATACAGCATCCTTTATCTTATCATCAAGCTGAGCTATGAATTGGTGAGCAATTGAGAGGCTAAGCTTGTATTTTCTTGCTTCCGAGAGAATCGTGGAAATCGAATCAGTAGTAATGTTTTGGAATTCGTCAAGATAAAGATAAAAATCGGGAGAACCATTTTGTACATTATCAACACGTGAAAGTGCCGCCATAAGAATTTTACCGACAAGTATTAGCCCAATGAGGTTCGCATTGATGTCACCGAGACGCCCTTTTGCCAAGTTAACAAGCAAGATTTTCTTCTCATCCATTATTTGTCTGAAATCGAAAGACGATTTGCTCTGCGCGATAATCGGACGCATTATGTCATTCGTCAAGAATATATCAAACTTGCTAGTAATATATGGCACGATGTTTGCAAGAGCTGACTCACCGCCCGCTTTCTCTGCAATTTCTGTCCAGAACCGCACGACTATCGGATTATTGCATTTTGAGAGCTTCATTTTTCTAAACTCCTCATCCGCAAGCACACGGGACACATCAAGAAGTGTGTTGCCGCTTGCTGGATCCTCAATCACAAGCATTGTTGCATTTCTGAAGTATTGCTCAAACATCGGGCCACCGACCGTCGGCATATCAAAGAGCTTATTAAATATTGACAGCATTTCATTTACAACAAATGTCTTTTGTTCCGGATATTTTTCATCATATTCAAGCATATTAAGAGCCATCGGTCTTTGTGTATATCCGGGGTCAAAATAAATTACATCTTTTTTGCGTGCCTTTGGCACTGCTCCAAGTATGTCATCGATATCAACGCCGTGCGGGTCAATCACGCATACCCCGTCACCGTTTACAATATCTTGCACTGCCATGTTTTTAAGCAAAACGGATTTTCCTGTGCCCGTTTGACCTACTATGTAGAGGTGTCGCAGACGGTCGTCACGAGTGATATGGACTTCTGTTTCAGAATTCCTGTATTTGTTAATCCCAAGTAATATACCGTCCTCTGGCATATTGAGAGGTGCTGGTGCGGTGCCTGCTTTTGACTGTTTGAGCTCGCGCGATGAGATGATGCCAGATGAAGGGAAATGATAAAGTGTGGTGATTTCCTTGAGGTTAAATGGCATCATTTGGTCATCTGTAAATCTCCTGTATGAGAAATCTCGAAAGAGAGTTCTTAAAGAACCCTTCTTCAGATGTTTGAAAGAAAGAGAATTTCCTTGAGCTTCTTCAAATTGATTAAAGACAGCTTCAATGTCAGAGAGTATTTTTTCCGCCCTTTCCTGCGTTCCTGCTGAAGCGATTATGCGGAGATTGACTGTCGCAATAGGGCTTGAAATTTTATTTGTAATCTGGTCAACGACAATTTGATCAACTATCGGCGGTGTATCTTTTTCATCCTTTTTCTTCGATAAACTGTCTCCAAAAACCTCTTTGACTTCTTTAAATACTGAACCTGTAATACTCTCGGGCATATCAATGGCCTTGCCGACAGAAGTGCCTTTTTGGATTTTATCCAATGCAGATTTGTATTTTTTATTGTAACTGTCGCCAGCTGGGTTGAATATGAGCTGGACAGCCGCGCCCTCACCCTCTTTTTCAAGTTTTGAAAATGATGAGAGTAAAATATTAAGCGGGTCATAGTCAAATGTATCATATGTTTTAAGTGGGAAAATTTTGTTTCGAGTAAATTTTCCGTACGCTCCGACTGAAGCGCCTTGCTTGTTAAAAATATTATAGTCGTCTTTGTTTTCAATGACTTTCGCTTGAGGAAAAATTGAGAGGACCTGCTTTTCAAAGAGTTCTTTTCTCTCATCAGGCACGGCTACATAAAATATCGCTTCTTCACTTGCTCCTGAGACGGCAATCTCAAGAGCCAAATGATTTTTTTGCACTTTCTTTTTGCCGGAAATCGCAAGCATTCCTGCGTAGAACTGCTCCATTGAGGAGATGAGTTCTTTTAGAGGTTTTTCATTGTCGTCTTCACTTTCAGATGGAAGAGCTATCTCAAATAGCGTCATATGAAGCTGTTTCCATAGTAAGCTTTTCTCTTTTACGCCCGGGGTGTCAAACCCTTCCTTTATATATTCAACAATAAAACGGTGGAAATCGTCTTCAATGTGTGCGTCGTGCATTTTCGCAACAATAGACAAAGCGTTTTTAATCCCTTTCTCCTGCAAGATTCCGAGAAGCTCCGCCATCTTATCGTCATGCTCTTCCGGAGAGATTTTCAAGACAATTTCATCTTTTTGCTTTTCCGGTAATTTATATTTTTCTTCTAAAACCGCTTCAGGTTTTTCTTTTTTATATTCGTGGATTTGGTGGCTTATATTCTCTTCTTTTGGAACTTGTTCTATATTGCCAGACTCCTGTTCATGCTTGGCAACTTTTTCACGTAGAAACTCCAGCTCCTCATCCGGAGTGCTGAATTTCCTAATATTTTCTGAAGATGCTGGATTTTCCATTACTTACATTATACCAAATTTTTTATATTTACAAGAAAAGAAAAAACACACAATTGCTTGGGTGCTTATACAAAAGAACATAAAAAAGAAGCCGTTCGTAAATACAAAAAATACGAACGACTTTTTTTACTAAGATTATGGTCTATAGAATTTTTACAATTTTAAAATCTTCAAACCTTCCTTTACAATTTTCTCGAGCTTTTTTACCCGCTTCACTCATAAGGTCTCCGAGAGTAATTGAGTCATCCACTTGCATCTCAAAAATCTTTGCGTCTTCGCTTAGATTAGGTGGCCCATGCCGATATTCAACAGTTATATTAAAAACAGACATTGTCTTTCCCCTTTTCAAAAAATAAAGAAATATAGCGTTTTTAAATCCATAAAAAGTATATCACAAAGTCGCACTTTGTCAATCTCGCCCTAAAGTGCGGTGTGTAGGGCTGGGAGATTTATATTGTTATTAATAATCAATAACTTTGTCCATTTTCTCTGGTATCAAGAAAATTGCGATTATTTAGAGCACTGAAATTTTATGCTACAATACTATTATGAACACTATAAGCAGAACAGTGACAGGAATCGTTACAATAACTTTGGGCTTATATATAATCTATGGTACTCTTTCAGATCTATCCGAAGAGTGGTGGTTGGGTCTTATCTGGGGGGGGTTTTTTATCATTGTAGGTCTTTTTATTTTTTTAAACAAAAAAGAAGACCGTATTGAAAAAATAAATAAAAAATAAAATGTCAAATATAATTATTACAACAGGAAACGAAATTCCTAATAAAAAGATTACTAAAATTCTCGGGGTTGTTAGAGGTAGCACAGTAAGGGCAAGAAATGTCGGAAGAGATATTGGGGCAGGATTTAAAAGTATAGTAGGTGGAGAAGTAAAAACCTACACAGAGATGACCATGAACGCAAGAGATGAAGCGTATAATAGGATGGTTAACGAGGCTCTGGAGTTAGAAGCTGATGCGGTTATTAACGTTAGGTTTACAACTTCAATGGTAATGGCAGGCGCTTCTGAAATGCTTGCCTACGGAACTGCGGTTAAGATTGGTGAGTAAGATATTCTTTAGATTTTTTTTATTATTCGTATCTTAGGGCTTCAATAGGACTCTTTTTGGCTGCTTTTCGCGCCGGATAGAGGCCAAATATTAATCCGACAAGCATTGATACGAAAAATCCGAGCACTGCGGCTAAGATTGGGAAAGAGAAGGGCCAAGATAGTTCTGCGTATTGTGTAAGCGCAATTGAAAAAATAAATGACAGCGCTCCGCCTAATACAATACCGATAATCCCTCCTGTACCTGTCAAAATCACAGCTTCAAACAGAAACTGCATTAAGATATCTTTATTGGTTGCACCTACGGCTTTTCTCAAACCGATTTCTCTTGTACGCTCTGTAACAGAGACAAGCATAATGTTCATAACACCAACGCCTGCGACCACAAGGGCAATGGCCACAATGGAGGAAAGGAAAATAGTAAGTGCGCCTATTATTGTACTTATTTGTTGAACTACGCCTTCTTGAGTGACAACGAAGAAATCATCCTTTTTTGGATCGGTAATGCCGTGCGACTCACGCAGTGTCGCTTCAATATCATGCACTGCCCTTTTTACAACACTTGGGTCTGATACCTTTATCAAAACTTCATGATAATGATTAGTCCCTGTTAGATAAACCTGAGCAGTAGTTTGAGGTACAATCACCAATTCGTCAAAATTATAAAATGCTGTTTGGCCTTTCTTTGCAAATACTCCAACGACCCTAAATTTTTTGTCTTTAATTTTTATAAGCTTGCCAATAGCTTCATCGTTGCCGAACAATTCTTCCCTTACTTTTGTACCTATCACGGCTACATTTGCCCATGTTCTAATTTCATCCTCAGTATAAAACCTCCCTTCACCAGGTTCTAAATTCAAAATCTCCGCAAAAAATCGGACAGAACCTCCAAAAAGAGTTGGTCGATATGTCTCCCCTTCAAACGAAACACTGCCTGTCACGATAACTGCTGAGGTAACATCAATTAAGTCTGGTACATTTTCCTTGCGTTTCAACATTTCTATATCACGCTCCTTTAGAGAGTCTGAAAAAAGTGTCTCTGCAATATCAGTAGGCCCTGTGGGCTCCTGTCCTGGACGTACAACGATAATCTCTGCACCAAAGCCGGCCACTTCATCAAGTATCAGATTCTCAGCTCCTTGCCCTATCGACATCATTAAAATGATTGAAGTAATGCCTATAACAATACCGAGTATAGTGAGCGCAGACCTTGATTTGTTTGTCTTTACTCCAATGAGAGATGTTTTAAATGTTTGCTTAACACTCATATATAATTTACTTTATTGGGTGCTTGTGCGCTTTGTGCTGACTCGTAACTTTATGGTCATTTATAATAGCCCCATCATAAATATTAATGATTCGGTTCGCATGTTCTGCCGTATAGGTCTCATGAGTAATCATAAGTATCGTATGTCCTTCTCGATGCAATTTATGTAAAATCCCCATGATAACTTCTCCTGATTTAGAGTCTAAATTCCCCGTGGGTTCATCTGCAAAAATAACCTGTGGACGATTGACTAATGCGCGAGCTATTGCAACACGCTGTCTTTCACCGCCTGAGAGTTTGTTTGGTTCAAAGTCAATTCTATGAGACAAACCAACAGAATCAATTGCTTCTTTTGCACTCTTCTCCCAAAGAGATTCTTTAACATCAGAGTAAATAAGGGGCAACTTCACGTTTTCAAGTGCACTTGTGCGCGTCAATAAATTAAACATCTGAAATACAAAACCCATCTTTTTGTTTCTGACATGGGCAAGCTCGTCTTCAGAGCGATCATTTATCGTTTTGTCATCAAAGCGATAATTTCCTTTTGTCGGCCTGTCCAGAAATCCCAGTATGTGGAGCAATGTTGATTTGCCAGACCCAGACGGACCCATTATCGCCACAAACTCTCCTGCCTTTATATCAAAAGACACACCGGCAAGCGCGCGAGTACCGTCAGAATAAGTTTTTTCTATATTTCTTGCTTCTATAAGCGCCATATTATTCCTTTTTACTCTTCAAGAAAAATAATCACCCTGTCGCCTTCTTTTATTCCATCAGTTACTTCAATAGACCCTGCAGAGCTGCGAAGACCTGTA
The DNA here is from genome assembly GCA_002327585.1 of Candidatus Phycocordibacter aenigmaticus. GTDB lineage: Bacteria > Patescibacteriota > Minisyncoccia > Phycocordibacterales > UBA2163 > UBA2163. The sequence goes on along the minus strand of DCWL01000010.1, from coordinate 51,915 downwards.
ATGACTTCTATTTCAACAATATTATTTTGTTCATCTAATATTCGCACGATTCTTTTATTATTTTTTGTAATTACTGCACGCGATGGTATAGAAATAACATTGTCCTTTTCTGCTGTTTTAATATCAATATTTGCAGTCATGCCAGAGCGTATTCTGCTATCCATCTCTGAAAAGAGTAGAACCGTCTTGTATGTTGCAACACCTTCTATAATAGTTTCTGCAGGGTCAATAGACACCACGTTTGCCATAAACTCAATGTCGCTTCCGTATGCGTCAAGCGTCACTCTCGCCATATCGCCTATCTTTATTTTTGCAATATCTGCTTCCGGAACTTTCGCTTCAATTTCAAATTCTGCCTCTGATATAAGAGTAACTATTGTCTCTAGTGCAGTGATAATCTCTCCAACCTTTGCCTCTTGGAGAGTTACAACACCGTTTATTGGAGCAAAAAGATATGTTTTATCAATTTCCGCCTGCTTGCTTCTCACCGTCGCCTTAGCTTCTTCTACTTTCGCTTCTTGTGCTGTAATTTGCTCAATTCGAGTACCCGCAGTCTTTAGTGACAGTTCCTGCTCTTCTAATATCACTGAAGACTCTGCTGTTTGAAGTTTTTCTTCGGCTGCTGAGAGATTTGAAAGAGCTGTGTTTACATTAGTGCGTGCGATTGAGATGTCAGAGCGGTAATCATCAATTGTCGCCTGAGAATAATTTGTGCTTGCAGTCAAGGTATTTACTGCAAGTGATACATCATTTAAAAATATTTTTACATCACTGAGATTTTGTTTTGCATTATTTACAACTTCTTCAAAATCACTTTCTAAAGTTAAGATAACTACTGAATCTTGCCAGATATCAAGAATGGACTCGATTGAAACACGATTGTTTTCAATTGAAGATTCTAAGTTTGAATCGGCTATTTGAAATGCTATTTGTGGATCAGAACTTCTGGGATTGTTTATAAACTGGTCGACATTATTCCTTACCGCATCATCTGATTTAGTAAAAGCATCGTTAATTTTTACTATAAGATTTCTTTTTGCCTCTATAAGCTGAGCTTGCGCATTACTCACTTTGACTTTTTGTACATCAATTTCTTCTTCAGTATAGCCCTGTTTTAACTCTTGAAGTTTTGCCTCTTGAAGCTTCACATTTGCCTGGGCTTTCGCAAGTTCCGCGCTTGTTTGCCTGTTTTTAAGTTGTACAAGAAGCTGTCCTTGGTATACAACGTCTCCTATAGACACATTTACCTTTGACACGTGCCCCGATCCTTCAAACGCAAGATTAACGCTTTCTGACGGCTTTACTCGCCCTATGACATTAACTTCTTGTATTAAATTTCCCTTTTCAGCAATAATAAAATCAATAAATGAACCATTGTCTTTGGTTAAAAAATAAATTCCTGCACCGATGGCAATTATAATGATGACTACAATAGTGGTATATCTTTGAAAAGTGTTAGTCATGATTATAAGTATACCATTTTAAAAAAATAAAAAACCAAGAGTTATCCTTGTATTTTTCTAAATTCGGCGTTTTGCCAATTGTAGCGTCCGCCAGAGACGGACGCATGCTTCGTGCCGCACGCCAAAAATTTACTAAAGATGGAGCGAGTTTTATTGCTGCTGCCGGACTTGGACTCGAACCAAGATACCATGCTCCAGAGGCATGTGTCCTACCATTAGACGATCCGGCAATATTAGCGATATTATCATATTTATTAAACGCTCCTCAAGGTCGCACTTCTTTCCGCTTTGCTACACGAGGAACGACCTTTTTTCGCATCTTAATACATGTCTTGATAAACTCTGTAAAAAGCGGATGCGGAGAGAGCGGACGAGCTTGAAATTCGGGATGAAACTGTACTCCTACAAAAAACGGATGCTTGTTTTTTGGAAGCTCAGCTATCTCCATCAGTCTCTTGTCAGGTGAGATTCCAGAGAATACTAAACCTGCTCGGCTTAATTTTTCAATATATTTGGGATTGACTTCATAGCGATGTCTATGCCTCTCTGAAATCTTGTTCACTCTGTATGCCTTATGCGCAATCGTATCTTTTTTCAAGCGTGCCAAATATGAGCCGAGACGCATCGTTCCTCCGTAATTACTCTTTGTCAGTTTCTCTTTCTGGTCTTTCATTACATCAATGACTTTATGTCTTGCATTTGGATTTATCTCTCCCGTCGTTGCATCTTTGAGTTTCAAAACATTCAACGCATATTCAACCACGGCAAGCTGCATTCCGTAGCAAAGCCCGAAAAATGGAATTTTGTTTTCACGCACATATTTTATTACATCAAGCTTTCCTTTTATGCCTCTTTTACCGAAACCGCCGGGAACTATAATTCCGTCAAATTTTTTAAGATCCTTCAGTTCATTTCTTTTCTCAAAATCCTCAGAGTTCAACCACTCAATCACTGGTTCGTGCTTCATATGATATGCCGAGTGTTTTATCGCCTCTATGACTGAAATATATGAATCAGACAGTGTATATCCTCCTGTAGCGAAATATTTCCCGACAATACCAATACGCACCGGCTTTACGGATGAATGTATTTTGCGGACAAATTGCTTCCAGTTCTTCATATCCCTCCGACGAGGACGCAGGTCTATCTTCCCCAAAAGATTGCTGCTTAAGTTTGCCTTTTCAAAATTCAGCGGCACGTCATATATGCTTTTGACATTTGGTGCGGGAACTACATCTTCTTTGCTGATACTGCAGTGAAAAGCGAGTTTATCCCTTCTTTTTTTGTCTATCGGAACATTTGCACGCGCTAAAATAATATCTGGCTGAATGCCGGCTTCATTTAGCGCGCGTACCGCGTGCTGTGTCGGTTTTGTTTTGATTTCATTATCCTTATCAAGAAGCGGAAGAAAACTCACAAGGATAACGGCGACATCTTTTGGCTGTTTGATTTTGAGCATTTTTACCGCCTCAAGAAACAGAAGGTTTTCATATTCGCCGGCCGTACCGCCAATTTCCGTAATTACAATATCCACTTTATTTACTCTCGCGGCATTATCAAGACGCCGTATCACTTCCATGGGAATATACGGCACAACGCTGACAAACTTTCCTTTGTAGCCAAGATTTCTTTCTCTGTTTATGACAGAGAGATACACGCTTCCTGTTGTCATGTAATTTGCTCTCGTCAGATCTGTATCAAGAAATCTTTCATAATTCCCCATATCCTGATCGCACTCCATGCCGTCACCCAGCACAAACACTTCGCCATGCTCCGTCGGATTCATCGTGCCCGCATCCACATTCACATACGGGTCAATCTTAATCGCAGTCACTCTGAAACCTCTGGATTGCAGGATTTTGGCGATAGAGGACGCAGCGATGCCCTTGCCGACGCCTGACATAACACCGCCGACAATGAATATATGCTTATAATTTTTATTTTTCATTTTCTCAAGTATTTCCTGACAGCAAGATAGCTTGAGACAGCTCCCAAAATAACTCCCGAGCCCAGAACTATAAAGAAGATTTTTGAGAATTGGTCTATATAATAATCAAACAGATTTATATCGCTGAAGAAATTCTCTGTCAAGGGCCCCAGCCAGATAGTCATTGGATAAAATAGTATCAGGGTAATTATTGCCGAGACTACGCCGTACATTATACCTTCAAAGACAAACGGGCCACGAATGTACGAGTTGCTCGCTCCTACCAGCTTCATTACGGAAATTTCGTCTTTTGAAGTATAGATGGCAAGACGGATTGTGTTGAAAGTGATGATAATTGATGCAATAACAAGAATTGCAATTATGATAAAGCTGAATGTCTCCGACGAATCAATGATTCTCGTTAATTTGTCTATTGCGTTTTTATTCTGGAAATAATTCACCTTGTCTATTATCGGTGTGCCCTCTGCGGTTGAGAGAGCGCTTTCGTCCTCCAGAAACTCAGCAATGCCTTCATACTGCGAGGTCTCTTTTGCTTTAATATTTAAATTTGCACCCAGTGGATTCTCTCCCAATTCATCAAGCGCCTGAAGAGTAAGCTGGTCGTTTTCATGCCGCGCTCGGAAGCGAAACAGCGCTTCCTCCCGCGAAACATATTCAATGGAGGAGATCTCCGGAAGTGATTCAAGTGAGTCTCTGAGAGATAAAATATCCTCTTCTGGCGCTTCTGTAACAAAATATACATTTATATCAACTTTATTGCGTATTTGATTAAGTGATGCTTCAAGTGTTGCACCGACAAATAAAATCGAACCGAGCACAAAAAGCGTCATCGTCATCACAAGGATTGACGCAAAAGAAACAACGCTGTTTCTCCAAAAACTTACAAATCCCGATTTTATTATTCTTTTTATGTTTATCCAAATCATACTGTCCTTTATTTAAATTATAGCGCGTACTTTCCTTTTTTGTCATCACGCACTACTTTTCCATTGTCCATAGTTATGACTCTTCCACCAACTGAATCAATCACACCCTTATTGTGCGTTGTAAGGATTACCATTGTTCCGAGATTATTAATTTTCTTAAGAATCTGTACAACTTCATATGTGTTTATCGGGTCAAGATTTCCGGTTGGCTCATCGGCAATCACGATGTCAGGTTGATTCACAATGGCTCGGGCTATTGCAACTCTCTGACGCTCGCCACCGGAGAGTTCGCGCGGAAAATTCCACATCTTATCTTCCAGGTCAACAAGGTCCAATACATGGGGCACATCGGATTCTATCTCGCCATCCGATCTTCCTGCGGCCTCCATTGCAAATGCTATATTTTCATATGCAGTCTTATTCGGCAAAAGCCTAAAATCCTGAAATACCGTCCCTATGCGCCTTCTGAAATTATTGAGACCCAGCTTAGGAAGACCATGAACATCAGTAGATTCAAAAAAAACACCGCCGCGAGACGGTCGCTCTTCTGCAAGAAGCATTTTAAGGAGAGTTGTCTTGCCGGCGCCTGAGTGTCCGACTATTGATATGAATTCTTTAGGGGCGATTGAGAGAGTCACGTCATCAAGTGCTATAGATCCTCCATTGTAGATTTTTGAAACCTGATCAAAATAAATCATGTCTTTTATTTTACTCTAAATTTCTCTCCGCGTCTATAAATCGCTCTATATCCCCGTCCAACACCTTCTCAACATCACGAACTTCTATCCCAGTCCTGTGGTCTTTTACCATTTTGTACGGATGCAGAACATATGAGCGGATCTGATTGCCCCACTGAATACTTGTAGTTTTGCTTACTGAGAGTCCTTTTTCCTGAGCTTTCCTATCTTCTCCACGCTTTTTGAAGAGTTTACCTTTAAGAAGCTCTATCGCTTTTTCCTTGTTCTGTGCCTGAGAGCGCTCTCCATCCACATGAACTGAAATACCTGTTTGTCTGTGAACTATGCGCACCGCTGTTTCGCGCTTGTTTACATTCTGGCCTCCGGGCCCACTTGAGCGTGCAAACCCAATTTCAATATCCTCTTTCGGAATCTCAATTTCAGCCAGTTTGGGAAGATGCGGCACAACTTCAACCATTGAAAAAGATGTGTGGCGGAGCTTCTTTGCAGAAAAAGGCGAGACACGCACAAGCCGATGAACACCTGATTCATTCTTGAGTATTCCGTATGAGCCTTTCCCTAAAACTTCAAATGTAATATTTCTGTATCCTCCGTGGTCATTTTCATTTTTATGCAGGATATATATTTGCCAATTTTTATTTTCAGCAAATTTCCGATACATAGAAAAAAGCATCGCCGAGAAATCCTCTGCATCGTCGCCCCCAGCTCCTGAAAAGATAGTGACAATTGCGTTTGAACTGTCGTATTTTCCTCCATCTTCTGCCTCTGCTTTAAGCTCATTTAATTCCTTGATTATCGCCTGAGCTTTTTTTCTGTCTTCCCAAAAATCAGGGGCTTGCATAGCCTCTTCAAACTCTTTGATTTTTTGTTTTATATTCTTTTTCATGAGCCACCTCCCAGGATTGAACTGGGGACCTACGCGTTACGAGTGCGTCGCTCTGCCAACTGAGCTAAGGTGGCTTCTGGAGCCGTCCGTCGGGATTGAACCGACGACCTTTCCCTTACCATGGGAATGCTCTACCAACTGAGCTAGGACGGCATTTGATAAAGCAAAGTATATCGCAATTTCTCACTTTTTGGTATGGTATAGTATTGCTATATATGAAAAAACCAAATCTCAAAACATGGGTTGAAATTGATAAAAAAGCGATACTTTCTAATATCAAAACAATTCGCAGAGTCTTAAAGAAAAAACCAAAGCTCTATGCCGTTGTAAAATCAAATGCATATGGTCACGCTTTGAGAGAATTCTCACTGATAGCAAATAGTAGGGTTGACGGTTTTTGTGTTGACAGCGTCTATGAGGGAGAAACACTGCGTGATATCAAAATCAAAAAGCCGATTATTGTTTTAGGGCCTACGCTGACAAGATTTGACTTTGAACTTGCTGTGAAAAACAATCTGGAGATTACTATCTCAACTTTTGAATCACTTAAACAAATATCTCGGGCAAAGAAGTCCCCTGATTTTTATATAAAAGTTGATACCGGAATGCACAGGCAGGGTTTCTTTGTAAAGGATTCGAAGAAAGTTATTGACTTTATAAAGAAGAAAGGACTTAGAGATAATCTGAAAGGGGTTTATACGCATTTTGCATCTGCAAAAGATGTTGGCTATCCGGATTATACAAACAGGCAGATTGAAGAGTTTAAGACAGTGAGAAAAATGTTTCAAAAAGCCGGCTTTAAAAAAATTCTATTCTCAGCATGTGCGACTGGCGGAGCAATCCTTTATCCGCAGACACATTTTGATATGGTGCGAATCGGCATAGGGCTATACGGTTATTGGCCAAGTAAAGAAAGCCTTGTACAGCATACATTAATCACAAAAAAGGACTTACTATTAAAGTCGGCATTGAGTTGGAAAACAAAAGTGAGCGAGGTTAAGAGATTAAAAAAGGGTAATTTTGTCGGGTACGATTTATCGGAAAAACTAAAAAAGGATACTACTGTTGCAATTGTGCCAATCGGCTATTGGCACGGACTTTCTATGAGTTTCTCACGCAAAGGGCAGATGCTTATAAGAGGAAAAAGATGCAGGATTATAGGTAGAGTTTCTATGGATTTGACTATTGTTGAATGCGACGGAGGAGATATAAAAATCGGAGATACTGTGACTATAATAGGTAAAAGTAAAAATGAGAAGCTTAGCGCTGATGACTTGGCTGAGACTGCCGGGACAATCAATTATGAGATACTAACAACAATAAATCCTTTTATTAAAAGAAAAGTGGTTTAGATATTATAGATTTCTTTTTTGCGGGCGCGACCGGATTTGAACCGGCGATCTTCTCCGTGACAGGGAGGTATGTTAACCAAGCTACACTACGCGCCCATGAAAAAACATTCTACCAGAAAATAAAGGGATTGTCTTGTGTCGACGGGAGGAGTCGAACCTCCGACCTTGGGTTTATGAGTCCCACGCTCTAACCAACTGAGCTACGCCGACATTAAGTACTAAAAAAATACCATTTTTATCGCTAAAATTCAATAAATTTCAAACAAAAACGTACCACGTGGTACGTTTTTATTTTGTTCTTGTTGCGGAGGCCAGAATTGCACTGACGTCTGGAGGTTATGAGCCTCCCGAGATACTACTTCTCCACTCCGCTGCAAAGCGTAATGATACATCAAATATTGATGAAATTCAAGTTCTAAATTATATAAACTCAAACTCTTCGAAAACCTGCTTGTACAGACCAATAACGCGACGTGCTTCTCTTTGCGTAAGAACATAATTAGACCCGCCATGCGCTATTGTGTTTCGTACTTTATGCGCATCCCATGCCTGATCGAGTGTATTGAAGTCGCTTTTCTCAATCTGCTTTAATTTTTCGCCAATCCCTTCTCCTTTATATCCCATGGTCGTTACCATATCATCAAGTATTGTATCAGCCTCAATGATTGCAAGCCTCCAGTCGTTTTGATTGTCGGATGAGACAAGATCAACAAGCTGGTTCCATTTTTCTCTTTTCTTCTCTTCTGTTCCTTTTGCGACTATGATTTTCCCAAGCTCTTTTACCTCTTCCCTTCTAATCTGGCGAATTCTTATAATACAATAAATTATGCCTGCAAGAAAAATCAGAGTAAGAATTGTTGAAATCGGCTTTATTCTTTCTAAAAATTCTATTATGCTTGCACCATTAATCCCGCATGAGCCGGTTAAGCACTCTAATATTTTAAGATAAAAATATTCTAAGTTTATAAATGTAAGTTCTTTCATAATTTTTTACCGATTTCAAACAAAATGTCTTCTCTGCCGTGAGGTGTTATAAGCTGCAGCCCTACCGGAAGTTCTTTGCCGTCGCGGGACACAATCCCTGACGGAATAGAAAGCGCCGGCATGCCTGTCAAATTCGCCTGTACGGTAAAGATATCAGAGAGATACATTGAAAGAGGGTCACTTTTCTTTCCAATCTCAAATGCCGGTGTCGGTGATGTAGGCGTCAAAATAGCATCAACATCGGCAAACGCTTTGTCAAAATCAGATCTGATAAGATTACGAACAGCATTTGCCTTGTTATAGTACGCGTCATAATATCCCGACGAGAGTACATATGTTCCAAGCATGATTCTCCTTTTTGTTTCTGTGCCAAAACCGTCTTCTCGCGTCTCAAAATAATCTTCTATAAGAGATTTGCCGTCTTTATGAAGACCGTATTTGACGCCGTCAAAACGAGCGAGATTTGTGGACGCTTCGGCCGGCATAAGAATATAATACACGGCAAGCGAGTATTTGACGTTCGGCAAAGTGATTTCTTTTATTTCATATTCCAATGATTTAAATTTTTCAACAGATTGATTGAAATTTTCAAGCACATCCTCATCAATGCCATCCATAAAATGCATAGGGACTCCTATTTTCATTTTTCCATCTAGTTTTTTATTTTCCTGCTTATCTGGTGCTGATGTACTGTCCATTTCGTCTTTCCCTTTTATGGCATTAAACATTATCTCAACATCGCTGACAGTCCTTCCCATGGGCCCAATTTGGTCAAGTGACGAGCCCATTGCGATTAGTCCATACCTTGAAACGGCTCCATATGTCGGTTTGAGCCCCACAACTCCGCAAAAACTTGCTGGCTGGCGAACAGAGCCGCCTGTGTCGGAACCAAGAGACGCTATAGCACCGCCGATTGAGACTGCCGCCGCCGAACCGCCGGATGAACCGCCTGGAGTGCGTTTTGTGTCATGAGGATTTTTTGTAACCCCAAATGCAGAGTTCTCTGTAGATGAGCCCATTGCAAACTCATCCATATTAGTGCGTCCTGTAAATACTACTCCTGCATCTTTTAGCTTTTTTACAACTGTAGCATCATATGTAGCTCTATAATTTTCAAGAATTTTAGACGCCGCCGAAACTTTTTTTTCTTCATTTAAAATATTATCTTTTAGCGCTATCGGAATGCCTGTAAGTTCGGTTACATTTTCCTTATTCTTTATTCTCTCATCTGCACATCTTGCCTGTTTCAAAACATCCTCGTAAACTTCCAAATATGCATTAATATCTTTATTTTTTTCATCAATATTTCTAATACACTCTTTCACCAAATCAACAGCAGAAAAATCACCATTGACAAGATGATTATGAGCACTTTGAATATTTAGTTCTTCTATTTTAATCATAAAATCTTTTTTACTTTCATATAGTCTTTCTCTCTCTGTGGCGCTTCACCGAGAATTTTTTCTGAATAAAAACCAGATTTATGCGGCTGCCCGTCCTCACGCATGACATTTACAAGTTCTGAATTATTAAAACGATTATCCGGCATATCAGAAGAAATTTTCTGAATTTCAGATACATATGAAAGTATAGACTCAATATCCTTTTTAAGTTCTTTTTTCTCTTCGTTGGTAATTTTAATCCTTGCTAAATCCGCCAGCTTTTCTATTTCTTTGTCATCTATCTCCATATAAATATTTTAACATATTAGCTGATAAGCTCTATGAATTTTTTTTCACTCAAAATTTTTATGCCCAATCTTTGAGCATCCCCGTATTTTGAACCCGGATTCTCTCCCACAACAACATAATCGGTTTCTTTTGAGACAGAGCTTGATATATTTCCGCCAAGCGTACGGATTTTTTGCTTTGCTTTATCTCTTGATAACTCTCTCAAAATACCTGTAAGAACAAAGGTTTTTCCAGACAAGAGTAGCTCTTGTCTTTTATATTTTTTAATTTCCTTTTCTTTTACATTCACATATTTCAGCAGACGATTTAACAGCTTTTGATTATCTTTGTTCTTAAACCAATTATATATTGACTGTGCCACTACATCTCCAATCCTTTCTATATTTTCAAGTTCTTCTTTTGATGTATTTTGTATATTCTTCAGTGTTCCAAAATGCTCCGCCAGATCATACGCTGTCTCCTCACCAACCCCGTCAATTGAAAGGGAGATTAAAAATCTACTAAGCTCAACCTGTTTTGCTTTTTCAATTTCGGCAATGAGATTATCCGCTGATTTCTCCGCAAATCCTTCAAGTTCTAGAAGATCTCCTCTCTTCAGCGTAAAAATATCATCATATGAGGAAATTAAATTTTTTTCCATCAGCTGATCAACAATTTGCGGACCCAATCCTTCAATATCATATGCTTTCTTGGAGACGAAATATTGGAATTTTCTTTTCTGCTGAGTAAATGAATTTTTGTTTATACATCTGTATGCCACCTGTCCCGACACTCTTTCAATAGAGCCATCGCCTCCGCAGGCGACGACTTTCTTTGGAAATTTAAACTCTTTTTCTTTTCCGGTTCGCATCTCTTTAAGCACTGAGACAATATCAGGAATCACGTCCCCAGCTTTCTGCAGGATAACAGTATCACCCACTCTTACATCAAGCCGTTTGATTTCATCCTCATTATGAAGCGTTGCGCGCGACACAGTAGAGCCGGCAACTGAAATTGGTTTTAAGTGCGCAACAGGCGTCAAGATGCCTGTTCTTCCAATCTGAAGAGTGATGTCTTCAACTACAGTTGTCACCTGCTCGGCGGGAAATTTAAAGGCAATTGCAAAACGTGGCGCCTTGCCAGTATATCCAATTGCTTCTTGATATTTTCTTTCATTTACTTTAATCACAACGCCGTCAATAAGATAGTCCTCATATGGCGCTTTACTTCCCCATTGTTTCCAGAAACTAATTGCTTCATCAATATTTTTACATAACTTAAAATGCTTATTTACCTTAAATCCAAGTTTCTGCAAGAGCTTTAATTCTTCAAACTGCGTATCAGGCACCCCGTCACTCAGAAGGGCAATATCGTAAATAAAACTGTCTAAATTTCTCTCTGCCACAATTTTCGAGTCAAGCTGTCGGATTGAGCCGGCGGCAGCATTGCGTGGATTTGCAAATAATGGCTCTCCTTCTGTTTTTCTTTTTTTATTCAAAGCCGCAAGTCCGTCTTTTCCGAGCCATATTTCTCCTTCTACTATTGCGTCACTACCTTCTTTTAATTTAAGTGGAACTGATTCAATTGTTTTTACATTTACTGTTACATCTTCGCCAACTTTGCCGTCTCCGCGCGTCGCAGCCGTTTTCAAAAATCCTCTTTCATATTCAAGAATAACTTTAAGTCCGTCAATTTTAAGTTCACAAGTGTATGTAGGATTTATTCCTTTGCCTAAGATACGCTTCACTCGTTCATCAAAATCATTGACATCCTTTTCATCAAAAGCATCATTGAATGACCACTGGGCTACTTTATGTCTGATTTTTTTGAACTCTTTCAAGGGCTCTCCGGCGACTCTCTGCGTTGGAGAATCAGCTGCAACAAGCTCTGGATATTCTTCTTCAATTTTAACAAGTTCATTTTTTAGAGAGTCAAGAGCCGCCGCTGAAATCTCCTCCTTATCTTTAACATGATACAGATAACGATAGTGGTCTATTAAATCTTTTAATTTTTTATGACGCTCTTGTATTTTTTTTGATATTCTTGATTCATAATTCATAATTTTTGATTCTAATATGTTGCCCTTATCGCCCTTTCTACCCTTCTTGGATTCGTAGTGTCGCACGTATTGTATCCGCGAGATTCAATAATGGTTTTTGACGGAGATCCATATTTTGTCACAGATACAATCGCGCAATATGGTTCAGGGGCAAAATCAAGTGTAAATACGCTTGGGACGCCGTATCCTTTGCCTCCCATTCCTTCAATTATAGTCCCGGTGCATGCTATACTTGATTCACTTGATGTTGCAAATGAGTTACCTTTGAAGTCCCAGAACAAAGCGCATTCCGCCCCAGTATCTGCAGCGTAAAATGCAAACTGTGAATCTCTTCCAAGAGATGAGAGAAGAAGTTCTTTTATAGTAATATTGAAAATCGCAAGGCCTATAGCAAGCAGAACACTTGCAATAAGCACCGAATATAACAAGGCGAAGCCTTTTTGAGCTTTTAGTTTTGTTAACTTATTAGTTTCGTTAACTTTTAACGACGAGTATTTTTTTGTTTTCTGTAATTTCATTTTTATTTTTTAAGCTAATTAGCTAACAAAGCTGCGAGCTTGTAAATTTACCAATCAAGTATATGCTCCTTAACGGTGAATGTTTTACTAATCACTCCTGTCTTCCATGAAAGTGTTGTCGTTATTGACACTTCTTTATCATCGACTGTGTCTATTTTTATTTCTCTTATGAAATTTGAATTATTGCCTGTCTCATAGTTGTAAAAACCGGTAGTATCATTGTATTTAAGCACAGGACATGCTCCACCCTGACATAATTCTATATTATTGTTCTGGATATCAATCATGCATACATTCCCGCCGATGCACTCTGACAATCCGAAAAGCCAATTGTTGCCTTGTATATTGTTCTCGTCTCTTTTATTCCTTATATACTCAACCGCTTCCTGAGCCAAATAAAAGGCAGTAATCTGGTCCCTGGCAAAAACAGATGCTGCCATGCCTTTTGACGCAATTGTGATAGGACCTACAATAGAAACGGTCAAAATAGTGATGGCAACAAGCGCCTCAACAAGCGTAAACCCTCCGTTTTTTAATTTCTTGCTCATAATTTTATAAATCTAACACTCTCTGTGATACCATTGTCTGCAGATTAAATTCTGTTCTTGTTTTCTCGCTAGTGCCCGCAGATCCTCTGATTGTCATAACAATCTTCGGCTGCAAGTTGTCAGTATTAGAGGCCCCATCAACATAAAAGAAGAAATCATTTATTATAACCTCTGAAGCGGTAATTCCGATAAATGTTCCGGGAGATCCTCCATGAATGGACTTTTCAAGCTGTGTGCCGTTTATCCTGTATACTACTTGATCATTCGGATTCTCGGGGTCTCCACCGGATGATTCAAATCCAAGCAGTTTACCACCGCCTGAACAGTTTTTCGGATCTTTAATGTTTGGAGGAACATTGTTTGTTATCCCACAATGATATGTTGTGCCGACACGCATATTTCTTGACATGCTCTCAAGAGCAAAATTCAGGTTATTCATAATGGAATTAAGCGACTGCGCTTTTCTATTAGCGTCAATAAGTGAAAGTAGTGCACCAACACCAATGAGCATAACGGCGGAAAAAAGAGCTACAGCAACAAGCATCTCTACAAGGCTAAATCCTTGTCGAGTTTTTAGTTTTGTTAGCTTATTAGCTTCGTTAACTTTTGACGATAAGTATTTTTTTGTTTTCTGTAATTTCATTTTTATTTTTTTAAACTAATTAGCTAATGAAGCTAAACGCTGTAAGCTATCTTTGCACCGATATTTGGCCAGTTATAATTGTATTTATGTTCCACTCTGTCCCTTGAGGAGACCTCACGGTAACTTTGGCAGAAGCGTATATATCACCTGCAATACTCCCTTTTATGATTGCATCGGGATTAGGCCTTTCAAATACTATATCAAGATAGGACAGATCGGACGGCGAGCATTTTTCAGTACCGTTTGCAAGAGTCCCGCAGAACTCTGATATTATGTTCCCTTTTCTTAAAATTAGTGTCTCAATAATTTCCGATGAATCGTCATATTTCTCGTTCCTATTTCTGTCTGCAAAAAATATATATGACTTGTTGTCTGATGATTCAAAATGAATGCCGTATCCGACATTAAATTCACTACTTCCTGCCTCAAATTCCCTGACGGAGAGTCCGAACACTTGTGCTTTGCGCACGGAAAGAGCAATATCATAAGCGAGATTTTCAACAAGAAGAGTGCCTGAGAATTCAGAATGCTTTACAAGAACAATAGTGGTAATTATAAGAAAAACGGCTACTGCGGCAATTAGCTCCACTAAAGAAAATCCCTTTTGACAATTCCTATTTGATGCTTTCAGCCTCATAAAATAAAATTCAAAATATTTATATTAAAAAAGAAGACCAAAAGAATCCCTATTATCAGAAATGGCCCAAACGATATCTCACTCTTCATTGTAAGCTTCTTTCTCCGCAAATTCAATAAAGGTATGGTCATAAGGGCGATGCTTACCAGAGCACCAAGCCAGAAAGAGAGTATGATAGCGGTTGCACCGGCGTAGGGTCCGAGAAACCACCCTATGCCAAGCGCGAGTTTCCCGTCGCCAAGACCCATCCATTTTCCACGCGAGAAAAACCAAATAAAGAAAAAGAACAGGAAGAAGATTGGACCAGCAAGAAACGGAAGAAGTGTCGGCATGAAAATTTGAAATGTGGAAGAATCAAAAAATATGCTGGCAAGAGACAATGTTGCAAAAGTGTAAACAAGATCGTCTGGTATGATTTTATGTTTTATGTCATAGACAAAAATTACAATTAATATTGAAAATATTGCCATAGAATATACACTCATTACAGTAAATTGCGGCATTGACACTAGAAAAAGGTTTGAAAATTTTAAAAAAACTCCAAGAAAAATAAGACCTGTGAAAAACTCAATAAGAGGATATTGCCATAACAATTTGTTTCTGCAATTTCTACATCTTCCAAGCTGGAAAATAAAAGAGAGTACTGGAATAAGCTCAAACCACCTGAGCTCTCTACCGCATGAAAGACACATTGACCTACCCAGTATTGATTTCTCCATATCATAGCGCAATAACACGACATTAAGAAAACTTCCTATGATAGTTCCGAGAATAAAATAAAAAAAAGCGCCTGCTATTTCAATAAATTCCATTCTCTATATTATAGCAAAATATCCGCCAAAGAGCGGATATTTTACACTATATAAACTGCAAAATTATGGCTTAAGATCGTAAATTGCGTCTTCAGATGTACTGGTAAAATCAGTCTTTGCACTTGCTGAAGTCTCATCAGGACATTCATTGGTCTCTGAGATCGCAGTAGCATCCATATCTCCATCGAGCACTTCGTGATTTGCATTCTCTAATGTTACACCTATGTGATAATCTGTGCATTCTATGCCAATCGGCGCGTATTTATATGCAGTGTCGCCAGCTCCAGCAGGAGGTACTGGAATTACTGGAATATATCTTTCTGTTACAAGATTTTCTGCAGTCAAAGTCGACGGATACCCCTGATTGTCTTCAAAATAAAGCTGAAGTGCGGTCTGTAGCTGCTTCAACTCAGAAATTCTTTTTGCATCTCTGGATTTCTCGCGCGCGCTGTTTAAGCTCGCCAAGACAACAGATGATAAAATGCCTATAATTGCAATAACAACCAAAAGCTCGATGAGCGTGAATCCTTTGTTTCCTGTTGTTCTCATAATTTTATGATTATTTAATAAATATTCAAACGACCGCTCTCCAGTAAAAAAGAGAGTATTTTTCTATAACATTATATAACATAAATTCATACTTTGAAATACAACTTATCCAGATTTTTATGGCACCACGTCATACTCCCACTCCACCAAAAAGCGAAGCGAGTGCCTTGTCTAAAAAATTCATACTATTAGCCGTCTACGGCTTAAGGTCATATAAATTCGCTGCCTGCCCATTGAAGTCAGCCGCCGAGTTTGCTCCGTCAGGACATCCTGTTCCTGCCGTGCCTGCAGACGCGTCTACATCGCTATTAAGAGCGCTGTGATCGCCATCTTCAAGTGTTGTTCCAATGTGATAGCTTGTGCATCCTGGATTAAGTGCCGCATAACTATAACCAGCACCCCCTACGGGGTCCGTAGGAATGACTGCAATGTAACCAGGTGTTACAAGATTTGCTGTGCTGATTGCTGATGGATATCCGCCGTTTGCATCGAAGAAGAATTCAAGGGCCAACTGTAATTGCTTTACATCAGAAATTCTTTTAGCGTCCCGTGATTTCAGACGCGCGCTGTTTAAGCTCGCCAAGACAACAGATGACAAAATGCCGATGATGGCAATAACAACCAAAAGCTCGATGAGCGTAAAACCTCTGTTTCCTTTTCTCCTCATTAATTTTGTAATTATCTATAATTAAAACGACCGCTCTCCAGTAGTATGAAAAAGAAAGCTTTCTTATGCTTATTATTATAGCCATTTAGCGTCCTATCCAAAATATATTTCTGTGGATAACCATTTTCTACGATTTAATGCTATATGCCTGCTGAGATATTGTATATAGGCATAAGAACCGACGCTAGAAGAATTCCTACTCCCAATGCAAGCGTTACTATAAGTATCGGCTCAATAAGTGTTATGAGTGTATCAACTGTATTCCTTACCTCCCTACTATAAAATTTGGAAAGTGTGTTTAAAATTTTTCCAAGCTCTCCTGTTTCCTCGCCGACTTTTATCATCTGCACCATAATATTCGGAATTTCTGGATATTTTGCCAGAGATTCCGAGACAGGGCTGCCGGCTTTTATGTCACCCATCGACTCTATTAGAAGTTTTTCATACACTGCGTCACCA
Organism: Candidatus Phycocordibacter aenigmaticus; assembly: GCA_002327585.1. Lineage (GTDB taxonomy): Bacteria > Patescibacteriota > Minisyncoccia > Phycocordibacterales > UBA2163 > UBA2163. The sequence continues at coordinate 35,096 of DCWL01000010.1, read as the reverse complement.
ACGACATTTGCAGTTATTTCAACGGCACGCACCATCGGTATTCCACTTGAAAGCATTGTGCTTAAATTATCTGAAATTCTAGAAAGATAGAGCTTCTTGTACAGTCCCCCCAAATACGGCAATGAAAGCTTCATGTGGGAAACTGAAATCCTGCCGTTTTTTGTTTTACTAAATTTCCATACAAAGAATCCTCCTATGATTATCAGGATGAAAAGAAATATTCCATAATTCACAAAAAAGTCACTTAAACCAATTACTATTTTCGTATAAATGGGAAGATCCTGCCCCGATTCCAGAAAAATTGAGCTTATGCGGGGAATGACCAATGTAAGCATTAAAATCATGACTGTAATAAATGTAAATACGACAAATGCGGGATAAATAAGAGCATTTTTTGCCTTGGATGTTATTTCATACGTTCTGTCCAAATAATCAGCCAGATATGAAAAAGTCTGGTCCAGTTTTCCAGATTCTTCTCCTGCCTTCACCATATTCACGTAAAATGGAGAAAATATTTTTTTATGTTTTCCAAGCGCTTTGGATATTGTACTGCCTGATTGAAGATCATCAACAACTTCGGTAAGCGCGACTTTCAACATCCTATTGTCGGATTCCGTTCCCAGAAGCTTAAATACACGCAGAGCGGAAACCTGTGCTTCAAAAAGTGTTGCTATCTGGCGGGAGAGGATGACAATTTCTTTGTTTGTAACTCTATCGAAAAATACTATGTTTCTTTTAAGTAATGCTTTATCCTCTGTGGAGACAATTGAGGCAATCACAAGACCACGCCTCTGAAGCGAGCTTATTGCGACATCTTCATTTATAGCGTCAATGCTCCCTGATGTTTCATGTCCTGTCTTGTCTATTGCTGTGTAATTAAATAGCATGATTTTATACCAGTTGTTCCAGCATTTTTGGATTAAGCGAATGGGCCTTTGCTTCTTCTATGGTAATCTCTCCGCGTCTCACAAAATCCGCAAGAGATCTGTTCAAATCAACCATTCCTTCCCCCGTACTTGTTTCAATCACGGTATTTATTTCATGCGTACGTTTCTCCCGAATAAGATTTGAGATAGCACTGTTATTGATGAGAAGCTCATAAACTGGAATCAGCCCGCCGGAAATTCTCGGGACAAGACGTTGTGAAAATATTCCTGCAAGAGAGGCAGCTAGTTGAAGCCGTATTTGGTCCTGCCCTATTTCTGGAAATGAATCAATAATCCTGTCTATAGTTTGGGCGGCATTATTGGTATGGAGTGTTGATAGGACAAGATGTCCTGTCTCAGCCGCTGTCACTGCAGTTGAGATAGTTTCGACTCCTCGCATCTCCCCTATCATAAGCACGTCAACGTCCTGCCTGAATACAGATCTGAGTGCAGTGCTAAAGTCATTTGTGTCAATTTTTACCTCGCGCTGGTCAATCATCGATTTTTTCTGTTCAAACATATACTCTATTGGATCTTCAATGGTTATTATATGCTCTGCTCTGCTGTTGTTTATAAGTTCTATCATAGAAGCAAGAGTCGTCGTTTTGCCCTGACCAACCGGTCCGACAACTAAGAAAAATCCTTGCTTTTTCTGTGCGAATGTTTCAAGAATCGGCGGCAAATTCAGCTCTTCAAGAGATTTAATATGCTTGGGAATAAGGCGCAGAGCAATGCCTACCCCCTTTTGCTGGAAAAAACCATTTCCTCTGAATCTCACTTCTTCACTGAAATTGAATGAAAAATCAATCTCTTTGTTTGAAAGAAAGATTTTTTTCTGCTCTTCGGTTAAAAACTCCGTTATAAACCCGAGAGTATCTTCTCTTGAGAGTTTGCGCTCTTTAAGAAGCGCTATAAGAAAGCCATTTACCCTGATTGTCGGCTGATTGCCTACTGAGAGATGCAGATCAGATGCTCCTTCTTTGACAACAATATCAATGAGTTTATCCAGTTCTTTTTTATAGTTTATTTCACTTGTCATATTTAATTTTAATTATGTTTTTTTATATTTTTTTCAACTTTTTCCAGCACTTCAGACGGAATGGTATTTGCTTTTACGATATAGTCATCCGTGCCAAGCTCTCTGGCTTTCTTGATATTAGATTCTTGCCATTGATTTGTCAGAGCTATCTTTATACAATCTTTTACCAAATTTTCTTCATTTACGACTTTTAAAAAATCAAATCCATCCATGTCGGGCATGACTATATCAAAAAGGATTATGTCAGGATCAAGACCTTCACGAAGTCTATTAAGCGCTTCTTTTGTATCGAGGCATGTATTTACATCAAACCCTTTTTCTTTGAATTTGACGCTATACATATCAAGCAGGAAATTATCATCATCTATTATAAAAATTTTCTTTTTGTTTCCTGTAGTCTGTTTCATAATTTTAATTGTATACTAAAAATTATTCTAATGTAAGCATTTCTCCCCCCAGCATATTGACTTCACTGAAGGGAATAATTTTGTTGAATGCTTTGATTATCGCGTCTTCTTTCATTGTAAACATTCCGTTCGCACGGGCAATTTTTTTGATAGCGGCTTCTGAAGGATTAGTTAAAATTGCTTCTTCAATCTCCTTGTTCATATCAAGTATCTCAAATACTGCGGTTCTTCCTCTCATGCCCGTCGGACATTCATTTGTTGGTTCTGCATTAAAAAGTTCTTTGTCTATTGGTACCATTTTTCTATATTTTTCCGGCATATCGTTAAACTCTTTCTCGAGCATCAGCTTGAGGCTTCCTTTAACCGCAACGGGTTTCTCAGCGCCAGGACAAAGTTTTCTTACAAGACGCTGTGCGACAGCAATAACAAGCGTTGGCGCAATCAAAAACGGGTCAACATCCATTTCTATAAGACGTGGTATAACGCCGAGCGAATCATTTGTGTGAATGGTAGAGAGAACAAGGTGGCCTGTGAGTGCAGCTTGCACGGCAAGTTGCGCAGTTTCCTTGTCCCTGATTTCTCCAACCATTATAATGTCGGGGTCTTGGCGCAAAGTGGTTCTAAGGCCGTTGGCAAATGTATATCCTATCTCAGGCATGACCTGAGACTGGCTTACTCCTCCAATGTTATACTCAACAGGATCTTCAAGAGACAACACATTTTTTGTCTCACGATCCATTTCATTGAGCATTGCGTAAAGTGTTGTTGATTTTCCTGAACCTGTTGGGCCTGATATGAGTATAAGGCCGTATGGCCGTTTTATTGCATTTTGTATAATTTTTAGATTCCTCTCTTCAAGGCCCATTTCATCAAGTTTCCATATATTTTTTCCAGTGTCCAATACTCTCACAACCACTTTCTCGCCGTAATTTGACGGAAATGTGGAAACACGAAAGTCAATCTTACGGTCATTTATATTTGTGGAAAAACGGCCATCCTGCGGTTTTCTTTTCTCGTCCAGTCTCAGTGAAGCAAGAACCTTTATACGCGCGGCAATAGCTCTGTGTATTTTGGTGGGCAGTACCAGAGATGTCCTCAATACTCCGTCCACTCTAAATCTGACCCTGACTGACTCAGCCATAGGTTCAATATGAATATCCGACGCTCCTCCTTCAACGGCAAAACGGATGGCATTTGCAACAATCTTCGTGACAGGTGCGTCTTCCTTGATAGCTTGTGTACCTGTTAATTTTTTCTTTTTGTCAGTACTGCTTACTTTCTCATCAGGGGATATTTCAGTTTCAAGCTCTGATATTGCTTTGGTAACTTCACCAGAGAATCCCTTGTACATTTTGAGAATTTCTTCAAAATCGCTTTGGGATATGAGATATGCCTTAAACGGCATATCCACTTTTGAGGAGATAAAATTTAAAGCATCCAGCGCCTCTATATTGTCCGGATCAATGATGCCGACTTGAAGAACTCCGTCTTTAACCTCCAGTGGGACAAATTTATAATGAAGAGCCGACTCCTCTGGAATATACCTAAACATTTCAAAAGGAATCTTCTTATTTCCAAGATTCCATATTGGAACATTAAGAGACTCTCCTTTTGTTCTCAATATTATATCCGGATCAATACCACGCCTGACAAGCACTTTTTCTATATTCTCGCCTGATTCTTGAGCGTCTTCTTTTATTGAAGGAATATCGCCTTTATCAATAATATTCTTTTCTGCTAAGACAGATAAAAGATTCATTGAATTGAAAATTATTTTTTATTCTCCTGCGTTTCTGTCCAAATTGATTGGAGCAAACGGATTTTCTCTCCCGACCGGCTCTGACACAAGTTCCTGTCCGAAATCCACCAGACTTTTAAATACTGGGTCGGAAAAAACACTTTCATCAAGCTTTACCGAGCGCAAGTCAAGCAGGAGTGTGAGTAAGTCACTTTCCTGTGTAGAGACACTGTCTTCCGGGCGCTCTGCTACAAGAAGTGCGCTCTCTTTCTCGCTAAATAAAATAGTATATGCAGCGCCTGCAACTATTGCTATTGTAATAATCAGTATTGATATTTTATATTTTTTAAATATTCCCATATTTTTATTTAAGCCAATACGTCTTAACTCCTATATCGTATTCATAAAGATTGACATCCCCCATTTTTGACGGAATAAGCGAGATCTCTACAACATCAACAATTCGAAGACTCTTTTCTATATCTTTAACAAACTGAATTAAATCCTCATATGAGGATGATATGGAAAATGAGAGTTTGACAGATTCATACGGTTTTTCACTCGGGCCTATAACGCCGATTTTCCTGTCCTCTGACTTCTTGACGGTAACATTTTTTATGCGCATACCATAGACGGACGCAATATGGTCAATATCAAGCACGAGGCGCACATTGTCCACATTGTCAGGTAAAAGCTTGGTTAATCTGTCAAGATTGCTTATTGAAAATGTATTGTATCTGGACAGCAGTTCGTCTCTAATTTTCTGAAGCTCTTTTGATTTATCAAGCGCCTGATCAAACTTTTCTTCCTCCTTAAGAATTTCTTTAACATCTTCATATGTCGGATCAATAAATCCAAAGAAAAGCCCCGCAGAGAGAAGTATGAAAATAATTGGAAATGTTAATCTAATCATGATACTTATTGGGATAATATTATGCTTTCATATGATATAAGTCGCGAATCTATAAAAGCCGAGAAATTGAATATTACATTGCCTTTCTTATCCAAATTAAGATCCGAGAAAATAGGCTCCTGTATGAATTTAGTTTTGCCGAATATATCTGACTGCAGAGCAACAGAGCTAAAATTGAGCGCCCTTCCTCTCATTGAGATGCTTGTCTTTCCGCCTTCGTCTATCCTGTAATCAAGATTTTCAAAGCTTACGCTTTCAAGCGTTGATGCTTCTAGAAGGTCAAAAAATGCTGATATGGCTTTATGATTGCTCAGTATGTCTTGCGCGGAGCGCATGCGGGTATCAAGACGGCTAATTTCGGAAATCAGAGCTGGTTCAAAAGCAGCTCTGGCCCGTTCAAGTGATGCATTCTTTTGCTCTATATTCTTCAAAAGAAACTGTTGATATAAGAATACTCCTATTGCAAGAGCAATGACGCCTACAAAGATAATCAGTGTAAGCAAAAAGAAAATACCAATACTGCTGCCCTTCGATTGTCGTGAGGCGACAGTAAGCGATTTTTTTGGAATAAAAGATGTATGTGTCTTCTGTTCCACCATATGTTTATTATACTTTGTAATCCATACAGACGCTATTAAGAAAAGTGAATAATTCAACTATGTATCTTCCTGCAGTTTCCTAAGAGCAAGTCCTACTGCAACGGCAAATTCAGGGCCTACTTCTTTTAAAACTTCCTCAAAAAATGCTGGTGATTCCACTTTTGAAAAAGGATCGCTTATTGAAACATCTACCTCAAGATGTTTTTTTGCAATTGGAAGGAGCCCTTTCATGGTTGCGCCTCCGCCCGTTAGTATCACGCCACCCATATTCTTTCCATATTTTTTGCTGTATTGCAGAAGTACTCTATTTGCCTCTCCAAAAACCCTATCAAGCCCGAGTGCAATAGCATCTCTGGAATTCCTGATTGCATCATCGTCTGTGTCTTTGGAAATATCGACTTTCCGCTTAAGCTCTTCGGCTTTGGATATAGAGAGTCCGAGAGATTTTGAAAGTGTCTGTGTGATATTCTGCGCACCTGTATTTATTACATGAGATGTTTTTACAACGCCATACTCAACAATATAGAGTTTTGTATTTGCCGCGCCCATATCAAGAACCATTATCGGCGTAATGCTCTGTCCGACAATTGCTCTTATCGCGCTGAAAATTTCTATTTCAAAAAAACCAACATCGAGCTCTGCCGCTTTGACTATTTCATTGTATTTGTTAAGAGTGCTGTTGTGAATTGCGACAAGAAGCACATCTATCTTTTTGCTTGGCGTTTCTTTCTCAACACTCTCTTTATCGGACTGGGACGGAAGATTCTTTTCTTCATTCGGGATAATAAACCAGTCAAGCGTCACTTCAGAAATCGGCACAGGGATGTATTTTCTCGCTTCAATGGAGATCATTGAAGCGAGGTTTTTGCTGTCAAGCGCCGGCATTTGAATAAGCGATATTAAGCTTGAAGAGAACGGGATGGAGAGACCAGCATTTTTGGTTGTAACATTTGCTTCTTTTAGAAGGTCCCTGAGTGCTTCTGCAATTTTTGAAGCGGGGGGATTTGTCGCCTGACCTACTTCCGAATTCGAATACGGCCCTAAAGAGAGCTCTCCGTATGTTTCAAGTACTGCGCTGCCACGGCGATTCCGAAGCTGCACAACTTTTATGGAGGAGGCACCGATATCAACACCAATTACACTGGTATTTTTTTTACTGCCAAAATTAAAAAGTTTCATTGTATAATAAAGTATAATACAAAAATATGAACTACTTCAATAGAGTTATTCCAGCAATACTTGATTTTTTTCTTCCTAAATCCCAGCTTGACAGGGCGGTGAATGCTGTAACCGCCGATGTTTTGTCAAAAAAATTATTGTGCGGGAAAGAAATTGAAAATAAATCCATATATGTTTTATTTGACTACAGAGATGAGATTATAAAACATATGATATGGTCGCTTAAATACAGGAGAAACCGCCAAATAGCCAAAGTCTTTGCACAGATGCTGAATGATTTTATGGTGGAAGAATTGTCGGACTTAAATATCTATTCGAACTTCAATAGGCCTCTGCTTGTTCCGATTCCGCTTTCCAAAAGAAAATTCCGCAAAAGAGGGTTTAATCAAACGGAGATTCTTGCGAAAGAAATTGCCGCAATCGGCGACAATTGCTTCTACACAGTTGATGCAGGTCTGTTTAAAAAAATAAAAGATACTCCGAACCAGACGGCTCTTGAGAAAAAGGAGCGGCTAAAAAATGTTATTGGAGCATTTGAGGTAAGCAGTAAAGAAAAAATAAAAGAAAGGAATATAATACTGCTTGATGATGTAACAACAACAGGAGCAACACTGAAAGAGGGGCGAAAAGTTTTACTCGAAGCAGGAGCGAAGAACGTTTTGTGCGTCGCAGTGGCGCACTAAAATCCAAGTGAGATTAAATTTATATTAAAAACATTAGAAAAAATGAGGAGAAAATGTTATCGTAGTAAAATCTTTGGAGAGGTGGCAGAGTGGCCGAATGCGGCGCCTTGCTAAGGCGTTAGGCCTTAACAGGTCTCGAGGGTTCGAATCCCTCTCTCTCCGCAAATTTATGTTTTTCATATTTATGGCAAAGAGTTTTTACAAAAAACAAATTTAATGACAATTGCAAAATACCCATTGCTTTCGGCAGTGGGTATTTTGTCGTTTTAATTCTTAAATTTAAGAATTACATCTCTTGGAATTCAGGTAGTACTTCTACTTCAACAGAATCCTGGACTTGCGTATCATTAAACGCCGTACAATTAAGGGTGAATGTAGTCACTGATTCAATTGGAGATGTAATCTCCTCTCCTGATGTACCGCTCCAGCTGTCGCCGTTTGAACCAGTCACAGTACATGCTGTTACTTCAACACCCTGCCACCTAACTTCCGTTGTATTCCCTCTTCGCAGAAGGTCTGGGTCAGCAGTAATCTGCCCGTCAATCTTTTCTTCACGGAATTGTGTAAGTTGTTCTAATGCTGAAATATTTGTTGTTTGGCTATCACTGGTCCCAGTATCCGTCTGGACGCTTGAGGTTGTTACATCAGTTTGACCACCCCCTCCTCCGCCACCACTACATGTTCCGGCAATATCTGCGGTCGTTCGTGTCTCTTCAATCTGACATGCTGCTGTCTCTGACACAATACTTCCACCGTGGAAACCGCTGGAACCTCCAGAATCTCCGTGCTGAGCTTGTGAATATCCAGATTGACAAGATGTTCGAAGCGACAGATACTGCAGGATGTGCCTTGTCTCACGAGTTCCTGTGTAAATCCGCTTCTCTGTCTTTACCTGTGTACATTGTCCAGAATCACCAGTTGTTGATATTGTTGACCACGTACCCCAGTTTCCATTCCCACACGGATCATTCTCTTCAACAATGTATGTACAGATGTAATCCACATTTGCCGTTGAGATTTGTGTGTAAATAACAACAAACCCACCAATTGCTATTATAAGAGCAATGATGCCTATTAATTTCCACTTTTTATCATTTGAAGCAGAATTAAACCCCTTATTTATATTTTGATTCATATTATCTCAATTAATTGATATACTAATATTATAAGGTCTCCTGAAAATATGTAAAATAAGCATCTGTGGACTAGTTTTTTATGGTATAAAACTCGCTTTTTATAGTGCCTGAGGTATCAAGGACAGAGATGCCAACACTGTTCCAGATCCCTGCCCTCCGATCATATACCCAAAATGCAGGAAACCTAAGTAATTGGTTTTCAATAAGAAACTCACGGTCTATCGGATATGCTCTAGGGCTCTTTGAGGAAATGTCTACAAGAAATTTCATATCCTCATTTGTAAGCGGGCTATATATAGCAAGTGTGTTTCTGCGAAGTTCGTTCATATTGGCAATCTTATACGTCAGCACCATCGAATTGCTTCTTAGCACATGAAGCTCTTCTCCGGAGGAGCTAAAGAATTGAATAAACGGCATACCAAATGTTTTCATCAAGTCTCCTGCAAAACCTCGTACATCGTCAAATGTATCTACCTGTATCAGACCCTCCGGAATGTTCCCCTGCGAAAATTCATACAGATACACATCCACCTCTCCTTTGTACTGAATGCCACTTTTGTGCACAATAGCGCCTGCCGGTATTTCATATGTGCTCTGGTCAGTTCGCACGACAAATACACCATCTTCTCTTACTTCGTTTCGACTTCCAGAAACCGTTTTGTTCTGTGTATCTATGGTTACTATAGAAACAGCGTCAGCAATGATAATCGGATCCGCTTTGTAAAAAGTTTTATTTTTTGAGACAGTATTAACCGACATCACGCCGTCAGAGAAGTTTCTCTTAAGAGCGCTTACCCGAACTTTCCCCGGTACAAATGTCGAGATAGTAATAGTGTAGAGCCCATTTGAATCAGTGTGAACTGTCGCTTCATTTACACCAAGTACGTCAATTACTGCCCCCTGCACCGGTTCTCCTTTCAAATCAACAACGCTTCCGCTTATTGTTATAGCGATCTTCTTTCGGCATGACTCGCATGAACCCTCTGCATTAAGAGCATCTCTGGCACCATAATTGCCCTCCAGTTCATAAAGATATGCAAGCGAGGATAAATCAGCAGAGGAAGATTCTTGTTCTCTTACACGCATTTGAAGATCTTCAAGCATCTCTTTAGTTGAAACTCCTCCAGAGAGCGAAGCATAGACTTCATTATGAAACTGCAGGTTTTCTGATAATTCATCTTCTGAAAGTAATTTTGCGTTATCTGCTCTGATAATCCTTCCATTATCAATATCAGCCACCACCTGCTCAAGCTCGTCCATAGAGAGATTCTGTGCCGCAAGACCATCAACTGACACAAGCACAACCTCCATTTCTCCTGTATCACTTGTATGTTCAAGCCAAAAGCCTTTAATGATATCCTGCATATCAATAGTGTCGCTTAGTGCATTTGTTACGCGATTTTTCTCAAGCTCCCAAATCTGCTGTTCAAATGAAATTCTTTTGTCATCTTCGGCTATTCTTTGATTTACTATACGGACAGTTGCAACAGCAGCTGAAACAGAGATTACAGCTATTATAATTAACACTAAAGCGATATTTCTCATGTCTATATATTATACATTAGTTTAAATATACATATTTAGAGTTTTACACATTATAGAGTTGAAATACTATTTACATTAATAATTATAAAATGTTATTATTTCACTATTATTAACAGTAGTGATAATTTGAATATTCAAATAATATGAAGGGTATAATAACTATAGTAGTCATTATCGCTATCGCCATTGTAGGATTTCTAATGCTTAGAAATAATTCTGCGGATGAGGCTGATACAGTGACCGCAACGGAAGAAGTGGAAGTGGTTGAGGCAGAAGAAGTGGTTGATGCAGCTGTAGAAGACGAAGCGGCAGAAGCGACTGAATACTAAATAAGCCGATAAAAATGAAAAATAAAATACCCGTGAGTTAAAGGCCCACGGATATTTTATTTTTTCTTGCTATACTAAAATTTATGCAACCAAATGATTTATTGGAAAAACATTTCCGTCTTACTCAAAATCAGAAAAACGCGCTTAAAAAGCTTAAAATTTTAGATATCCGCGATTTACTCTTTCACTTCCCTTCCCGCTATGAAAATATCACTGGAAATAAACCTATAAGTTCTTTAGAAGTCGGGGATGATGTAATAATTTATGGCAAAATAAGCGGGCTTTCAACAAGAAAGTCATTTAAAAGTAGACGCCCGATTGCCGAAGGATATATTGAAGACGGTACTGGAAAAATGAAGATTATCTGGTTCAACCAGCCGTATATTGCAAAAATGCTCCACAGCGGTGCACTTGTCAAATTAAGTGGTAAAGTGACTGGCGATGAGAGAAGCTTATACATTGCAAACCCTGAATCTGAGAATATCGAAAACTTGCCTATAAATACAGGGGAGTCACTTTTTTCAGATGGAGAGAGTGTAAATACATTTCTTCCAGTATATAAAGAAAGCAAAGGTATCACTTCAAAATGGTTTTACCACAATATACAAAAGGTCTTTGGAAGCGGGCTTTTAGATGAGATTAGGGATGCTGTCCCACAAGAGATTCTAAAAAAATATAATCTGCCTAAACTAAAAACTGCACTCATTTGGATTCACACTCCAAAGAAAAAATCCGACAGCGCGGCGGCGCGAAAACGGCTCGCATTTGCAGAAGTTTTCTTTATTCAGATTTCAAAGCAGAAAGACCGTAAAGAATATGAAAAGAAAAAATCTTTCCGTATAAAAGCGAGTGAAAAAGATATCAAGAAATTTATAAAAAGATTTCCATTCTCCACAACAGATGCACAAAGCAAAGCCATAAAAAGCATACTTGATGATTTTGAAAAAAAGCACCCAATGTCGCGGCTTCTGGAGGGAGATGTCGGCTCAGGAAAAACAGCGGTTGCTGCGACTGTCGTCAACGCAGTTACAACTACATACCCAGAAGGACAGAATTTCGGAAACCTTCAGACCGCTTATATGGTACCAACAGAAATCCTTGCAAAACAGCATTTTGAGACTTTTGTTCAGTATTTCTCACATCTTCCAATCAACATAGGCCTCATAACATCAAGTGGGTGTAGAAAATTCCCTTCCAAAATCAATCCGGAAGGTTCTACAAATATCTCACGCGCGCAACTCCTAAAATGGGTTTCAAACGGTGAGATACCTATACTTATAGGTACACACTCTCTCATACAAAAAACAGTAAAATTTGAAAACTTGGCGTTTATAATCATAGACGAACAGCATCGCTTTGGCACGTCCCAAAGACAAAAACTCACGCGGAAAGACGATATTGCCCCGCATTTGCTTTCAATGACTGCAACCCCAATTCCTAGAACGCTTGCCCTTACCATCTACGGTGACCTTGATTTGACGCTCCTTGATGAAATGCCAAAGGGAAGAAAACCTATAATCACAAAAGTTGTGTTGCCTAATAAAAGAGATGAGATCTATGAGAATGTGCGGAAAGAGATTAAAGCTGGAAGACAAGTTTATGTAATAACTCCAAGGATAGAAGAACCAGATTTGACAAAAGAAAAGGCGATAAATGCAAAATCAGTAAAAGAAGAGGCTAAAAGATTGAAAAAAAATATATTCCCCGAATATGAAATAGAAATTCTCCACAGTAAATTAAAGAATAGCGAAAAGGAAGGGGTGATGGAAAGATTTGTGAAAAATGAAACGCAGATTCTCGTTGCAACATCCGTAGTTGAAGTGGGCGTTAATGTTCCTAATGCAACTGTGATAATAATTGAGGGCGCGGAACGATTTGGCCTTGCTCAGCTTCACCAGCTTCGCGGAAGAGTTTTAAGAAGTAATCATCAGGCGTACTGCTTCGTATTTTCGGACAGCAGGTCGGCAAAAACAAATGAAAGATTAAAAGCACTTAAAACCGCAAAGAGTGGTTTTGAGCTTGCTGAATTTGATTTAGGAATTCGTGGCTCAGGAGAGCTCTACGGCAAGCGCCAGTCGGGACTCTCCGATATCGCGATGGAAGCAATGAAAAATCTGAAGATGGTTGAGGCCGCGCGTAAAGAGGCACAAAAAATAGTTGCAAAAGACAGTGAGTTAAAAAATTATCCTATAATAAAAGAAATTATAAAGCGCAAAACAAAAGAGATCCATTTTGAATGATTTTGTGCGTGCGCCAGGACTCGAACCTGGGACCACGGAGGTATAAGCTCCGCGCTCTACCAACTGAGCTACACACGCGTTTATACTTGTATTTTATAGCACAAAACAGTAGCAAATACACCTGAGATATTATTCACCGTGCTCAATGTCCTGCTTTTTCTTGGGTTCAATACCGTTTGTAATGAGAAGCTTTTCAAACTCATCCCTTTCAATTGTTTCAACTTCAATAAGTTTCTTCGCGATAGCATCAAGTGCTTTTTTGTGTTTCTTTAAAATATGCTCCGCAGATTTATATGCATTTTCAATTATACTCGAGACTTCTGCGTCAATCTCCGCTGATACCTTTTCTGAATATTCTTTCTCCCCCGTTCCGTGCCCAAACATTACTCTGTGCACATCTCCTTCAAGAGCTACTGGACCCAGTTTATCTGACATTCCGTATTTTGTGACCATGTCTCGCGCAAGCGCTGTGAGCACCTGCAGATCATTTGACGCGCCGGTTGTAAGATCGTCAAAAAGCATCTTCTCTGCAATGTATCCACCGAGGGAAACCGCAATATCATCAAGGAATTCTTTCCTAGACTGCATTCTCCTGTCTTCAAATGGCAGTTTAAGCGTATAGCCAGCTGCACGCCCACGCGAAATTATAGAAATTTTATGAACAGGATCCGCATAAGGCAGGACTGATGCAACAAGCGCATGCCCCGTTTCATGATACGCTGTTATCTCCTTCTCGCGTTTTGAGAGGATGTGACTTTTTCTCTCGGGCCCGAGCATCACTTTTTCAATTGAGCGGATAAAGTCAAACTGTGAGACTTTCTTCCTTTCCTCCCGCGCGGCTAAAATCGCCGCTTCATTTACAAGCGAATATAGGTCAGCGCCTGAGAACCCGGGAGTTCTCTCCGCAACAGTCGTAAAGTTTACATCCTCGCCAAGCGGCTTTTTTCTTGCATGAATTTTTAATATATCTTCTCTGTCATTGCGATCAGGAAGGTCAATCACTACCCTTCTGTCAAACCTGCCAGGGCGAATAAGCGCGGGATCAAGGACATCAGGGCGATTCGTCGCCGCCATAATCACAATCCGCTCATTCGGCTCAAAACCGTCCATTTCAACAAGAATTTGATTGAGTGTCTGCTCCCTCTCGTCGTTTCCTCCTCCGACTCCTGTGCCACGTACACGTCCGACAGCGTCAATCTCATCTACAAATATTATTGCCGGCGCCGCTTTCTTTGCGAGTTTAAACAAATCACGCACACGGCTGGC
>DCWL01000010.1:0-20695 GCA_002327585.1 Candidatus Phycocordibacter aenigmaticus | reverse complement strand
GCGACCGCGCGCGCAAGAAGAGTTTTCCCAGTTCCACTTGCTCCCATTAAAATAATACCTTTTGGAATGCGCGCACCGATTTCCAAGAATTTTTTGGGGTTCTTCAGAAAGTCAACTATTTCTGTTAATTCTTCTTTTGCTTCCTTTGCTCCTGCTACATCATTAAATGTCACGCGCTGTGATTTGTCTTTTGGATCAATCATTCTCGCTTTTGACTGCCCAAATGAAAACGCCTGCATGCCCGCACCTTTAACTTGTTTGGAGAGAAACCAGATAAAGAAGATTATAAACAAAAGTGGGATAAGAAACGGTGCCAAATTACCAAGCCAAAAAAGAAAACCACTTGGATTTTTGATTTCAATTTTTACATTCTTTAGCTCCTCAAGGGACACTCCATAATTCACCAGCGTGTCAGTGAGTGCCGTGCCTGATTCTTTTTTTGATTCTTTTTCTGTCCCGTCAGTGTAGAGAATTTCAAGCTCCTCTCCCTTGACTGTAATTTCAGAAACCGCACCTTCGCTTATTCCACTGGCAAGCTGCGAAATTGGTATTTTATCTTCTTTTGCTCTGTTCTCAGCAATAAGAGAATATGTCCCTATAATTATGAAAAATATGAGAAGCGTCACTAGAATATTCTGCCACAGAGATTTGCCCAAGGGCTGTTTAGGCCCCTTCTTGCCACCCTTTCTGGGGGCTTTTAGATGATTGTACTTTTTGTTATTTGGCATGCTAAATACGTGTTTTATTTTTTATTGTGGAGACGGCGGAAATTGAATCCGCGTGCAAAAAAAGAATTTAAATGATTCTACAAAACATAGTCAACTTTAGAATTTCAGCATGTGGGCTTAAAAGAAGACAAAATGCCCATACGCCAATTCTCTTGATTTCGGAAACGCGCCGAGACGCTCGCTTTTCCTAGTTTGAAATTATTACACCTGAATCTGCTTATCAAACTTGGGCAGATTAGATGCCGGCTTAGGCTATTGCGTAAGCTGGAGTAAGAGAAGCAAAAGCTCCTTTTACTTTAGAGATAACGTTTGCACGTATCTTTTCGAAATTTTAAGGAAGATTCCGACTTCCGTTTTGCACATATAAATTACATTCCCTTGTCGAGGCCTGTCATCCCCCTGAAAAAAACCTCAAAAGATACTCTGAGGCATTCTTTAGGGGGACTATAATGCAATGTTTTGTTTCAATGAACGTTTAAGATCTCTTTCGGTGTCTTTCTTTTTTATTGTTTCGCGCTTGTCGTATTTCTTTTTTCCTTTTGCAACACCGATTTCAACTTTTATCTTCGCTCTTTTACTATACACTAAAACTGGCACTATTGTCAACCCTTTCTGATTTTCAAATCCGGAGAGTCGTGCAATTTCTTTTTTAGTTAAAAGTAGTCTACGATTACGGATAGAATCATAATCCTTTGGAGTGTTCGCCGGCTGATACGGCGGAATCGTCGCGCCGACCAGAAATACTTCACCACCTCTTATAATCACATGGGAACCTTCTAGTGAACCCTGCTTTTTTCGCAATGATTTCACCTCAAAACCAAAAAGCTCCATTCCTGCCTCGAATGTTTCGGTAATTTCATAGTTAAAATGCGCTTTTTTATTTTTTATCAATACTGTCATTAATGTCATATTAGCACGCACAAGCACAGAAAAGAAATTCTCCTTGACATCAGAAAGAGTTTGTGATAATCTAATGGCTCATTGAATAGTTCTTTTGTATTTATATTTCTGAAATTTCATGAAAGGAAGTGAATATGTGCACCGCTGTTCCTGAAAAACAACTGGAAGTATTGTGTGGTTGTGAAGATTCATTTTGTCCTCTTTTCAAAAACTTGTCAGAAAAAGAAATGATGGAACTGGAAATAATAGGTTATCATACAGATTGTTTTATCATTATTGACAGTTGTGAGACTGGAGCACCTGAAGGAAGTAAACTTATATCAGGGAAAGATAAATATACAATCTACGAATAATTTTAGAAAGCCGCTAATCTTAAAAGATAGCGGCTTTATTGTATCAAACACGGTGATATGCTATAATTTTCCCATTGATAGAAAAAGTAAGAATTAACAAAAGTATACAAGCAAAGGAGTTGAGAGTTATGGGCGCCGATGGCGCTAATTTAGGTGTTATTTCAAAAGAGGAGGCACTGGGACATGCAGAAGTTGCCGGTCTTGACCTTATTGAAGTATCGCCCAAGGCCAACCCTCCTGTTGCAAAAATAATGGATTATGGCAAGTTCCAATATGAACAGAAGAAAAAACAAAAGGAAATAAAAGCGAAATCTCATATTACGGAGACAAAGAATATCCAGATAAAAATAGGGACCGGAGAGCATGACCTGTCGCTGAAGTCAAAGAGAGTTTCCGAGTGGTTAAGTGAGGGGCATAGAGTGAAAATTAATCTGTTTTTGTTTGGCAGATATAAGTACATGGAATTTAATTTTCTTAAAGAGCGGCTTCTAAAATTCTTGACACTTATTACAGAGCAGTACAAAGTGGCAGATGAGATAAAGAAGAGCCCTAAAGGTCTGACCATGGTAATAGAAAAAGTAAAATGAAGACAAAAAAAATATTTACAAAAAGATTAAGAGTGACCAAAAAAGGCAAGGTGCTTGCGAGAGTTCCCGGCCAGAATCATTTCAACGCCAAAGAATCAAGGTCAAAAAGAATGGCGCGCAGGAGAGTTGTTGGTTTAAATATGTCACACAGAGAAAAAAGCAGATTTTTGAATAATTAAAAAATTATTATGAGCAGAGTAAAAAGAGGTGTGACAAAAGCAAAGAGCAGACGAAACGTCCTTAAAAAAACAAAGGGCTACCGCCATGGCCGTAAGGCAAAAAAAAGGCAAGCAAAGGAGGCTATCATGCACGCGGGCACTCATGCGTTTGCTCACAGAAGAGATAAAAAGAATGATTTCCGGCGGCTCTTTAATGTGAAAATAAATGCTGCTGTTCGCGGGCTAGGTTCAAGTAAAAAAGACACGCTTTCATATAGTAAGTTTATTGGGATACTGAAGAAAAATAAAATTGAGCTGGACAGAAAAATTCTCGCAGATATTGCGGAAAATAATTCGGAAAGTTTTGAAAGAATTGTAAAAAAGGTTATTTAACTTCTGTATACTCTTCCGTGACTTGCCTTGTCCTGCCGAACTAATTCAATTATCTTCTCTACAAGTGTTTTGGGATCAGAATCAAATATAATTTTATCGTTTACTCGATTGCTTGCTTCAATTACATGCTTTATCACTTCGTCTGTCTCCCAATCACCTTCCAAGATTCCTATCGGCTTGCCATCTTCATATGCAACAGTAAATTCATTGATTGTGCCAATTCTTCCGCATCCTATAAATACAGCGTCTGCCGAGCGCGTCAAAATCAAGTTTCTCCCTGAATAGCCAAACCCCGTGTAGATAATGACATCCAAATGATCAAGCGGGAGACGGTAGAACTCTAAATGCTCTTCTTCTGTTGACGCAGGAGAAAATCCGATTGATATGCCTCCTTCCTCTTTTGCGCCTGTTGCCGCCCAAAACGGAAACCCAGTAGTAGCGCCGGTTGTCAAAATTGCCCCTTGTTTAATTATTTCCCTGCCTATCTCTTTACCCTTTTCAAATGCATCAAGACCACAATGGCCAGTTTCTGCCGCGCCAGAGACACAGAGTTTTAATTTATCATGAGCATGTTTATCTTTTTTTTGTTCTTTCATATATAAATATTATATCAAATTTGTTGATTGTTTTTAAATTTCAATGCCGTATACACAGATGCGACGGCTGCGCCAAGCGTGTCCATCAGAAGATCTGTTGATGTATCAAGAGGATAATTTTCTACAAATGATAGAACTCCTGCGTAAATTTCAAAAATTTCCCACAGTACACCTATAACTATTACTGATGCAATCGATACAGTCAATAAATTTCGCTTATTTAATTTTACAGTAAATTTGCCACTAAACCCAGAAAAATAGATATACCATATTGAAGAAAGCCCGACCCAAAGACCTCCTAGAAAATGCAATAGATTGTCAAACCATGGCAGTGTCCAATACAGGAAAAATTCTGTAGCGACAATATGAAGCACTCCGATTACCAAAATCAATATAAAGTTAGTTATGAAAAGCGGTTGTCTGAGCATACTCGATTATTATATCAAGAATATAAATTAAAAAACCCTCCTTTCGATTGAAAGGAGAGGATTTTAATCAGGGCTACTTAGGGTACTGCTACAGCTATTTCTACGTGGGTGTCCTCAACATTGCGCCACGACGCAATGTACTGTAAAACTCCCTTGGCTATAGAGTAAACTAGACAATACTCCAAATAACCCTACTTACATTATATATCTATTAAAAACTTCTGCAATCTTGTTTTTAAATAAAACATATACCGTAATGATTTTAACTATTCCAAAATCCCGTTTAAATCCACATCATAGAGTATAGCTTCCTGCACAAGGCGATAATTAATCAATTCACTGTCTTTAAACCAAAGTGCTATTTCTTTTTCAGCCTCTTCAACAGACCCTGAAGCATGTAATACGTTCCTAACTGCTCTTCCATCTGTATCTGACATTTCATATGAATCCAAGACAAAATCTCCGCGAATCGTTCCGATGTCCGATGTTAAGGGCTCCGTAGCACCTGTAATTTTTCTCACAATAGCAACGGCATGAGCTCCCTCCCATACCATAAGGACAACGGGTCCACTTGTCATATATCGCTTGAGGTTCTTAAGAACTATTTTTGCAATTTCAATCGGGTTCTCCGACGGTGGTTTGAGTCCTTTCTTTTTATAATTAGCAATACTTTTTTCTCCAGTTTCCTTCATCCACTGTGGGTCAATCGTATATTGCTTTTGAATCTCTTCGGACTTTGGAATTACAATTTTAAGTCCAATTAATTTTAATCCTATTCGCTCATACCTCTGGATAATTTCCCCAACAAGAGAGCGTTGAATTCCATCAGGCTTTACGATTACAAATGTTCTTTCTTTTTTATGATGTTTGTGTTCTACCATAGTAAGCTTTAGTAATAACGCATTACTGTATTTTAGTCAACACTTCTGCATCTCCGTCTGTGATTAAAATCGTATGTTCAAAGTGAGCGCTTTTTTTCCCGTCCGCTGTTTTGTATGTATAGCCGTCTTTTGCAAGTACAATTCGCCCATCTCCTAAATTTAACATCGGCTCAATTGCAAGTGTCATCCCTGCTTTAAGTTCTAACCCTTCCTTTTTTTGCCCGAAATTAGGTATATATGGTTCTTCTGACACCTTATGCCCTACTCCATGCCCTCCAAGCTCATAGGGAATTCCATAGCCATACGGCCTTACAAACTGCTCAATGGCATATCCAATATCGCCGATTGTGTTTTTGGTTCGCGCCGCTTTAATTCCAACATTTAGCGCTTCTTCTGCAGTGTTTATAAGCTTTCGGTCTTTTTCACTTATATTGCCAACTCCTACGGTAACAGCCATGTCAACAAAAAGCTCTTTATGCTTTAACCCCAAATCAAGCCCGACAATGTCACCCTTGTGCAGAATTTTCTCTCCTTCATTTGAAATGCCGTGCACGACTTCATCGTTAACTGAAACACAAAGTGTGGACGGATAAGAACGGCTTGTCCCTTCCGGTGTATAACCTAAAAATGAAGGCTCATCTCCTTTTTCTCTTATAAACTTTTCTGCTAAATTATTTAATTCTTTCGCATCTACATCTGGTTTAACTAACTTAACCACCTCGCCTAATACAAAAGCGAGGCGTTTTCCGCCTTCGCGCATTATTTCAATTTCTTCTTTTGTCTTAACCATTTATCTTTTTTATAATTTCCTCGTGAACTTTCTCTATGCTCTGCTCTCCGTTTATTTCAAGAAAGTTATAATACGGTGCTTCTCTGAAAAACTCAATTGCAGGCACAACATCACTCTCGTACCAGTCAAGACGCTTTTTTATACTCTCGTCGTTTTTGTCATCTTCTCTCATGCGCGCTTTTAATCTTTCTGTCGCCCACTCTCTTGAAACATTTATAAATATTAAATAAGGATTTTCACGCCTATAAAAACGAAGCGCCTCGTCAAGCACATTCGCTTCATTGAGCTTGCGGGGACTGCCGTCAAGCATAAGATGTTTATTCTCATCTAGACTTTTGATTAGAGTATCAGCCCACACCCAGATGGAAAGAAAAGCGGGTTGCAGTCTGCCGTCCGCATAAATATCTGTCGCGAGAT
The DNA here is from genome assembly GCA_002327585.1 of Candidatus Phycocordibacter aenigmaticus. Taxonomy (GTDB): domain Bacteria; phylum Patescibacteriota; class Minisyncoccia; order Phycocordibacterales; family UBA2163; genus UBA2163. Next base: position 14,464 of record DCWL01000010.1, on the reverse strand, counting down.
TGCTTGCATAAGTGCCGTTTTTCAAAAATTCGCGAAACCTCTCGCCTGCTTCCACGCAAAGCATTTCCGATTCAGGCAATTCCTTTTTTACATATTCCTTCAGTAAATTTGCCTGCGTGCCTTTTCCACATCCAGAACGGCCGATGATTATAAAAGTTTTAGGTTCCATATATTAAGTATGGAATATAGCGAAAAAAGTAGCAAGTTTTTAGTACTCTCTCATTGAGATTTGAGCTTCAATTTTTCGGATTAGGTCAATGACAACGGAAACTGCAATGAGGAGTGCGGTGCCTCCGATTGCAAGAGCGGTAATGCCGGTAACCGCCTGCATCCCAAGCGGAATTACTGCAATGACTCCCAAAAAAAGTGCGCCGACAAGTGTGATGCGTGTCAGAATTTTTCCAATATATTCCGATGTGGTTCTTCCCGGTCTTACACCCGGCACGAATGCTCCGCTTTTCTGCAGATTAGTGGCTATTGAATCCGGATCAAAAGTAACGGCAGTATAAAAATAAGTAAATAGAAATACGAGTACAAAATATGCTCCGGCGTAAACCCAGCCGTTTGAAAGAATTCCGAGCACAAAATTAGAAATTGATGCTATAAGGGCACTGTTTATATTTGCCATAAAATTAAATATCATCTGCGGAAAAAGCAGGATTGAGAGTGCGAAAATTATCGGGATAACTCCCGCCTGATTCACCCTAAGCGGCAGGTAAGTGGAGATGCCGCCATAAACTTTCATGCCCCTGACGCGTTTTGCATAAGTAACCGGTATCGGCCTTTCCGCTTCTGTTACAACCACCACACCGGCCGTAATAAAAAGCCCGATGGCAATAAAGCCCAGGTATAGTGGGATTTGCGACACATCAAAAGTGAATATAAGCTGGCTTATAGTATTCGGAAGGCTCGCAACGATACCGGCGAAGATTATCAGTGATACACCGTTTCCAATGCCAAACTCTGTTATAAGCTCCCCTATCCACATCAGAAGAATCGAGCCTGCCGCAATGACAACAACATTTGTAATAAGTCCGAAGAAGCCGAGGTCAGGAACTATCCCCTGCCTTGTCAAAAGGAGAAGAAAACCAAAACCCTGCATAAATGCAAGCGGGATAGTCAAAAGCCGGGAGTACTGGCTGAATTTCTTTTTTCCCGCCTCGCCTTCCTCCTGATATATGGCTTTGAGCCGTGGGGACATAATCGTCAAAAGCTGCATTATAATTGACGCGGTAATGTACGGTGCGACACCAAGCATTACGATTGAAAGATTTGATAGTCCGCCGCCGGAGAAAATGTTGAGAAGACCCAAAAACTGATTGTTGGTAAAGAACTGCTCCAGAGCAAGCACATCAATCCCCGGAATCGGAATCGTGGCAAGAAGCCGAAATACCACAAGTGCCGCAAATACAAAAAATATCCTTCTGCGAAGAGTCGCATCTTTGAAAACCAATTTTAATTTACTGAGAAAATTTGAAAACATAATACTTTATATTTTAACCGTTCCACCGGCTTTTTCAATCTGTTTTCTTGCCGCTTCCGAAACAGCGCATCCTGAAATAGTTACTTTTTTTGATAGTTTTCCGGTTGCGAGAATTTTTATTGCAGGGATTCTACCTTTGCTCTTATTTACAAGACCGCTGGCAGTCAAGGTTTTGGGCGTTATTTCAGCACCGCTTGAAAAGGATTCGTTGACAGATGATAAGTTGACCGGTATAGGTTTCGGATTTATGGCTGTAAATTTATATCCTCTCTTCTTTGGAATTTTCTTTATCGCATCGCGTATCTCAGGACGAATCCTATGCCCCGCTCTTGCCTTTTGTCCTTTGTGCCCGCGCCCCGCGGTTTTCCCCCGTTTCCCTCCTCTTCCGACCCGTATACTTCTCTTCAACTTTTTATTTCTTTGTAATTGATGAAGTTGCATATTTTTAAGTTAGCTGTGTCAATGCCTTTACTGCAGCTCTTGCATTATTTAATTTATTTTTACTTCGAGAGAGCATTTTTGCCGTTATATCTTTTATACCGGCAAGTTCAAGCACATTTCTTACCGAGGAGCCCGCAACAAGACCTTTTTCTGGAGAAGGAATAATTGCGACTCTTGACGCATTGTATTTCGCGTCAATATCATGCGCAATCCTCATGTTTTTATCAAGCGATACTTTTATCATATTTTTCTTTGCATTTCTTGTTGCTTTTTCAATTGCAAGCGCGGTGTCAGAGGCTTTACCTACCCCCACGCCTACAGAGCCTCTGCGGTTGCCCGAGACCAGCGCAACAGAGAAGCTGAATCTTCTCCCTCCAGCAACAACTCTTGTAACTCTCCTTATGCTTATTATTTTCTGGTCAAACTCAGAACGTACTTTTTCAGGCCGTCTAAAAGACCTTCTCTTTTTCTTTTTAGGCTTTTCGTTTTTTTTAAGCCCTTGTGAGCCGCCTGGTTTTTTAATATTCGGTCTCCTGTCTGGTTTTTTTGTTGTTGTTTTTTCCATTTTTCTAATAAGCTAAACCTTGAGTCCGCCTTCTCTTGCACCATCTGCAAAAGCCTTTATTTTCCCCGAATAAAGGAACCCCCCTCTGTCAAATACGACGGATTTTATCTTTTTGCCAAGCGCGAGTTTTGCCACAAGTTTTCCTATTTCTTTTGCCTTTTCTGTCATTGTCGCTCCTTTCACTTTGTCCGAAGAAACTCCGAAGAAAGTTTTTCCGTTTTCATCATCAACAAGCTGCACATAAATGCGCTTATTTGACTTGAAAAAAGATAGGCGTGGTCGCTCTTTCGTGCCAGAAATTTTTGTCCTGATTTTTCTGTGTCTTCTTTCTCTGCTCTTAATTTTTTCACTTGTTTTCATACTAAATACTTATACTAATACTTTATACTTTTAAGTTACTGCCCTTTTACCTTGTTTTCTCCGCACAACTTCGTCATCATATCTTATACCTTTCCCTTTGTACGGTTCTGGTTTTTTTACAGCACGAATTTTTGCCGTAAACTGCCCGACTTTCTCTTTGTCCGATCCTGAAATACTGATTATGTTTTTCTCCACTTCAACATTTACTCCTTCAGGGACTTCTAGCTTAATAGAATGAGAAAATCCCACATTAAGCACAATATCTTGTCCCGATCTTTCTACTTTATACCCTATTCCTTCAACGACAAGTTTTTTTGTAAATACTTCATTAACGCCTTTTATCATATTCGTTATATGCGATGCATAGGTTCCCCAAAGCATGTTGGAATTATTTGTATTCTTCACTGGCTTAAGTGAAATCTCTTTCCCTTCAATTCTTATAGATATATCCGGCTTGAAAGAGCGGGAAAGTTCCCCTAAGGGACCCTTTACAACAACAGAACCGTCAGAGAGATTAACTTCTGTTTTTTCAGGTATTAAAATTATTTTTTTTCCTATTCTTGACATGATGTTTTACCAAATCTTAAAAAGTGCCTCACCTCCTGTTTTTCCTTTCCGTGCCTCCTGCCCTGTGAGTATGCCTTTTGGAGTTGAAAGTATTAAAGCTCCTTTGCCATATTTTACCGGAAAAATTTCTGAAGTTTTTTTATATATTCTTCTTCCAGGCTTTGAAACACGCATTACTCCTTTTATCTTTGGTTTTTTATTTAGATACTGCAATTCAATATCGAGATATTTTTTTATTTTTTTGCCGCGCTTGGAGACTGACTTTGCATATCCTTTTTCCTTTAATTTTTCTGCAACTTCAAACTTGAATTCCGAATACGGAATAGAGATTAACTTTTTGCCTACATTTCCGGCATTTTTAAGCTGTATTATTAAATCTCCTATTGGGTCGTTTACCATGATGATTTCTTGATTCCTGGAATCATTCCTTCATTGGCAAGTTCTCTGAAACAAATACGACAAAGATCAAAATCTTTCATATATCCACGCGCTCTTCCACACTTAAAACAACGCCGAACTACTCTCGACTTGAATTTCGGCTTTTTCTGCGACCTTGCTATTGTTGATGTTTTCGCCATTATTCTTACTGCTTCACAAATTAATAAGCCCCTACGGGCTTTAGAGAAGTGTATCAAATAACGGCTTATTGTCAATAAAATATATTGAATTTACTCAATTATCTTGATTTCGTCCTCTTTTTTGCCATATCCTGCAAATATTACAGAGCCGGCCGAGACTATTACTATGCCGAGAATTGCCAAAAGCCATTTAGATATTCCTGAATTTTTATCTTGATTATTTAAACTTGTTATGATAGATGCATTTTGGCTTAAGTTTTTTGAATTTTCTTTCAGTTTTTTCTCTTGCGACGGATCTGTTTTTATAATTGTTGGCTGAGGTTGGGACAATTGTGGCTCTGCTTCAACTGCCTTTGCCGGAGTAGATTCCTGTGAGATTTCAATTTGTGAGAAAGAAACAACAATAACTCCATTTGGATACAAAAGCGAAATGTTTTCTTTCGCAGATGTATCAAGGCCTGTCACATCAAAAGAGAATATCAGTTTCTTGTTCGGCAAAATAATCGTATCTTTTGGAATTGAAAATTCTTCACTTCCGGAACGCAATCTCCACCACGAAAGATTGAGTTCACGATTTAATTTATTATGTATCTCAATAAAATCCTTTTCAACTTTTGAGATAATGAGCTCCGCAGGAAATGCATTTACGACAATTCTGTCTGATGCAGAATACTCACCTGATGAGACATTGAGCACCACAGCATATTCCCCCGGATATTTATAAAAATGCAGGACATTCTGGCCTTCTTTAGTTTCACCATTTCCGAAGTTCCATAGATATCGAGCGTTCAAAAGTGGTTTTTTCTGCAGTCCTAATGCTCTTCCTTCAAATAATGAATCTGCGCCAACTATTGCACTTCTGTCCTCCCCGGCACTGGCAAAAATCCGCTGTTCAATTGGAAATGAACTTCCTTGAGATGTGGCTGATGAACCTGAACTGCCCGAATCTAATTCTGAGCCTTCTTCTTGTTGTTGACTTTCTTCGCCACCTGAACCAGGGTTGGCCGAACCTGGAGTAGGAGAATCAGCGCTCCAGCTTCCTGAAATTAGCTGAAGAGAATCTCCGTCACCACCTGCACCAAGCTCTGTATCATATGTAAGCGAATCAATGTCATTTAAATCCGCATCGCGAATAGATATTAATTCCCCTGTATTTTTCAGAGAAAAAGAACTGTCAAATAAAATTCCTGAAAATGAAGGCCAGTCAGTTAAAAACTTATCTGAATTGTCAGAGATTACGGCAAAGCCCCCTGAAGATATTTCTGCATTGCCTTGGATTAAAGTAAGTCCATGATTTGTTTCATTCTCAAAAAATTTCCACCCAGAGACATCAACTGAATCTGTTCCTGAATTTTCAACTTCAATCCATTCCCTTCCAGCATCACTTCCTTCAAGGTCATACATCACTTCATTTATGACAATTTGCGCGTTTGCAAAGGTGAACGAGACAAAAAACATTATGGGGATGACAATGTATTTCATGACCGCTTGTCTTTGTCTTCAACATCAAGCATTTTTTTTAGAACATCCTCTGGAACTTCTTTTGTGTCTGAAGTGTTTTGTGTTTTTTGTGTTTTATTTTGAGAATTCTCAGTTGAACTTAAGTTCGGCCTTGTATTAAACGGCTTGCCGTGCGTTTTGTCAAAAGGCTTGTAGCTCGAGCTTTTACTGCTTTCTTCCCCAACACCTTTATTTTTATCCTTCATGACAGAGGTAAGTGCACTTCTTAGTTCCTCACGATTTTTCCTGCTCGGCTCTTTTCTGATTTTGGGAATCATTTTCGGAGGAGTTTTAAGTTCATTAAGGGATATTGTCTTTTCAGGCTGTGCCGGCTGGTGATATTGCTTTCTTACAGGAGAAGTTGAATAATTTTTATTTTGCACAGGTTTTTGAAAAGTTTTTTGCGGTGTGATTTTGGGTTTCGGAGGAGGAGCAACAGGTTCATACCACTGATTAATATTCTCCTCAATGAGAGAGCGCGGCTTGCCATAATGCTCTCTGGAAAAAGTAATTACCTTTTCCTTGAAAGACGCGTGAATCGGCTTAAACGGAGGAAGTGTTGTCGCAGAAAACGGCACGGATGAGATGCCGTCTATCATAAGTTTCAGATATACTTGAATTAAGCCGAGATTAACCAAGTCCTCCGCGGTAAATGTCGGCGCAAATTCTTTCTCCAGTATTTCCGCGTCAATCGCGCCAACTCGGAAAGAAATCATTGTGCCGACATTTCCAAACACTGCAGATCTCACTTCCTCAGGCATCTGTTCAATGTACTGATGAGCAATTGTGAGATTAAGCTTATATTTTCTCGATTCAGAGAGAATATCCGCAAAAGATTTATTTGCAAACGATTGAAATTCATCAACATAAAGATAAAAGTTCGGAAGATTTTTCATCGTGGCGGAGGTTGTTTCCGCACGAGACATTGCCGCTAAATAAATTTTCGTAATAAGCATGCTACCAAGCAAGTTCGCACTGCTTTCTCCTACTCTTCCCTTGGAGAGATTCGCTATAAAAATTTTTCTTGTATCCATCATCTCGCGCAAATCAAAAACAGATTTTGGCTGACCGATAATATTTCGTATAAGGGGATCTGAAATGAACTGCCCGACTTTGTTTTGAATCGCCGCCGTTGCCTCAACAGTATATCTATCTGAATAGCTTGAAAATTCTTTTACCCAAAAAGATTTAACAGAAGGATCCTTGATATTATCGACTACTTTTTTTCTATAATCTTTATCAGACATCACTCTATTGATACCTAAAAGAGTAGCTCCCGGATATTCAAGAAGCGCCAAAATTGTATTATTCAAAATATACGCCATTCGCGCAGACCATGCATCCTCCCAGATTCTCTCAAAAATACTCATCAGACCATTTGCAACCAAGTATCGTTTGTCTGGATCTACATTTTCCATCACATTAAAAGAAATTGGACGTTCCAAGTCAAAAGGCGCAAAGTAGAGCACATCTTTTAGGCGCTCTTCCGGTATATGTTCGAGCAATGTCTCAGCAGATGAACCATGTGGATCAAAGAATGCAAGACCTTCGCCGTTTTGAATATCTTGGATTGCCATATTCTCCAAAAGCACAGACTTTCCCATTCCGGTCTTTCCTATGGTATATACATGCTTTATCCTGTCTTTTGCTTTTATGCCGAATTTTCTCTTTTTCCCGCGAGAGTCGGTGAAACCAAAATATGTGATTCTTTCTTCATTCATTAATAAAAGTATATTACATATCTTTTAACAACGCATCTTTTGTGTAGATATTTGTAGGATCCCAGAGCATCCATGATGTTAAGCCAGAGTCATAGACAGCCTGAATCTGCGCACGAACTTCTGCGATGTCATAGTTGCCTCCATAGTCAAAATCCTGAAGCCAAGGTCGTAGTTTCTCAGGCGTAGAGCTTGCGGCAAGCATCCTGTCAAATGCTTGCGTCATTGAGTATTTAATAACTCCATATACTTCTTTATTTGGATTAGGCCATCCGTTGAACCCCCGAGGATAATGTGACGGGTAAACCATAGGTGAAATGTAGTCAAAATACGGTTCAGCATACTCAAGTACCTGCCCAACATTTAAATCATCTGGATTAGTTGTCACCATCCCAAACAAATCAGCAGAAAGTACCGCACCGGTATTTTTCATCTCTTTTCTTAAATATTTGAAAAAATCTCTCAAGACCTCTGCCTTACCGTAATCAGGATCCGCCAAAACCCTCTCCTCGCTGAATGGATAAAAAATATCGTTCATATTGCCGTCTGAAGGAAACCTAATATAATCAAAATTCAGCTCGTCAAAACCGATTGTGTATGACTCTCTTGCAAGAGCAATTGTATAATCCCAGACTTCTTTTGCTCCTGCATCAAGCCATGTAATGCCTTTATAATCTTCCCAGATTTCTCCATCGCTTTCTCTCTTTACAGCAAACTCTGGATACTTTGATGCATAGTAAGGATCCTGAAAGACCGATATTCGCCCAATGACATAGATTTCTTTGTCATGAAGATGCTGTATAAATTCTCGCACATCAAAAATACGATTCTCCACTGCACCAACCTCCTTAAGGAGCGGGTCATTCACTTCAAAAGCAATCCTCCCTGTATAGTCTTTTATATCAATGACAAGAGAATTAACTTCCGTCTCATCAATAATCTTTATGAGACTGTTTCTGAAATCAGGCGTACCCGCAACCCAGCTTGTCATATAGATTGCCTTCACGGCTTTTGGTGTATCTATATGAGATGCAACAAAAACTTTTTCTTTTTTCTTTAAAATTATATTCTCCTGAGCGCCAGTATCTTTATATTTAATAGTGGAAGCTAGTTCTGGCCTACTGTAAGTCAGCGGAGTCACAAAAGGAATTCCAAAATACGCTACAGAGAAAAATCCAGCCGTAAGTACGCCGATTATTACAAATTTCCCCGAATACCATTTATTTTTTCTACTGATTTTTAACTTCATGCTTAGTATTGTCGTTCATTCCGTTTTCAGTATATACCTCTGTCTTTTTTTCGCCACTTCCAAATTTAAAGGGAATATTGTTTGAAGATTTATTTTTTATAAGAAGGATTAAGGCAATAATTCCCAAACCTGAAAATACAAAAAAGAGAGTTTTCCAAAAACCTGGAAAACCAAGAAATGGTAGTACTGCAACCCAAATGCCTAATACTATTATTATTGTGTGTTTGCTCATAAATAAATTAACTTTTAATAAGATTCTCTGCTATTTTATAAATATCTCCAGCACCCATTGTTATTATAATATTACCTTTTTTTGCACTTTCCCTCAAATATGCTTCTATTTCGCTAAAATCTTTGTAACTCTTGGCTTTTTTGCCGTTTTTTTCGATTTCTTCTGCAAGAATTGAGCTGTTTATGCTTAGATCTTCTTCTTCCCGAGCGGCATAAATCGGTGCTACAAGTACTTCGTCAGCATCACTGAAACTGTCTGCCATATCTTTAAGAAGTAATCTTGTCCTGCTGTAGAGATGTGGCTGGAATACGACGATAATCTTTCGGTTTGGAAACTTTTTGTGCGTGGCACGTAGTGCCGCGCGTATTTCTGTCGGATGATGCGCATAATCATCATAAACTTCTGCACCATTTTGTGTTTCTCCTTTATATTCAAATCTTCTCCAAACACCCTCAAATTCTTGAAGTGACGAAAATGTTTTTTCTTTTTCAACTTTTAATATCTCAGCAATAGCAAATGCCGCTTTTGCATTTTCCTGATTATACTCTCCCGGTACTTTCAACTTGGGAATCAAGTTCCCAAGTGAATAATCAATAATTTTACATTTCACATTCTTCACTGCAGGAGCAACTTTTTCGTCTTCTGGATTGCAAACAAGAAAATCTTTCTCGCCGAGCTTATTTGCAAGTTCTGTGAACGCATTTTGTATATCAGTAAGATCTTTGTAGTAATCCAAATGATCACTATCAACATTTGTAATGACAAGAATGTTTGGTTTGAGATCCAAAAATGAACGATTATATTCACATGCTTCAACAATAAAAAGATTACTGTTGCCGACAATCAAATTACTTTCCAAACTTTTACTTGTTCCAAGCGAAGTCGAGAGGAGCAAACTTCCAACAATCACCGTAGGATCAAGACCTGCGTCAATTGCTACTTTTGCAAGCATTGCGGTCGTGGTGGTCTTCCCGTGCGTTCCTGCAACTGCAACCGTATAATATCCATCAGAGACAGTTCCAAGCATCTGCGAATATGTAAGAGCTTTAATTCCAAGCTTTTTTGCCTTTGAAAGCTCCGGATTATCTTTATCTATTGCGACAGTATAGACAACCAAATCGGTATCATCTGCAAGATTTTGAGCATTATGTCTGCCAAAAACCTTAGCTCCTTTTTTTTCAAGCTCTTTTGTAATCTCAGATGGCGACTCATCAGAACCGCTTACAACCTTCTCTTCTAGCAACATCATCCTTGCAATAGCAGAAACACCGATACCTCCAATACCAATAAAATACACCTTTTTAATATTTTCTAATTTAATCATATTCTGTCTTATTGTATATTATAGACTATTTACTAAACTGTTGAATTTATCACCACGATCATATTCGTTTTTAAACATTCCAAATGACGCAAAAGCTGGGCTGAAAAGTATTGTGTCGCCGCACTTTGCGTCTTTCACTGCAAATTTTATTGCATTTTTGAGATTATTTGCATTTCTGTATTTAAATTTTAAATTCTTTAATTTCCTTGTTCCTGTCTCATCAAGCAAAATTACCGCTTTGCAGTATTTTGGAATCTCTTTAATCAATCCCGACATATCGAGTCCTTTATCAGTACCTCCCATAATCAAAATAATATTTTGATTTTTCCCTATTGCTTTGAGTGCCGCAATTGTGGCATCCGGTGTTGTGGCAGTAGTGTCATTGTAGATTTTTATTCCGTGAATTGTTTTTAAATATTGTAGTCGCCCTTCAGCACTTTTGAAATTTTCAATGGTTTTTTTAATGATTTTTTGCGATACTCCAGCCACGCTTGCCGCAGTCAATGCAAATGCGGCATTTTCTCTATTGTGTCCTCCAATAATTTTGAGTTTCCAATTTTTAGGTAGTGGTTTAGGAACGATAGATTTTCTTTTAATCTTTTTTGCAACTTCTTTTCCTGTAATTAAATAATCGTTCCTTTTCTGATATTTAAAAATATTTGTTTTATCTTTAAAGTACTTGTTCATATTATTTTTGTAATAGTTCATATGATCAGAAAGCAGGTTCGTGAAAATAGAAATATGTGGACTTATCTTGTTTTTCCCAAACCCTTTCAATTGCCACGAGTCAAGCTCCATTACAACAATGTCGCTCTTTTTTACTTTTCCAAGCAGAGCAAGTGTTGAAATGCCTTTGATATTGCCACCCAGAAAAACACATTTTTGAGCTGATTTCAAAATCTCATAAATCATATGTACAGTAGTAGTTTTGCCTCTCGTCCCCGTAACTCCAATGATTGTCGCCGAAGCTAATTTAGCAAATAAAGATGCACTCATTTCAACCGGAATTTTATTCTTCTCTGCCTCTTTAATATACGGGGAATCAGGTTTTACATCTGCAGATTTTAAAATCATATCTCTGTCCCTGAAATCCTGCAGTCTATGTTTTCCCAAAACATATTCAATACTTTTATATTTTCGGAGCTTTTTAAGCGACGGTTTGAGCTCTGTTGGAAGCTTCAAATCTGTCACTATTAAATCTGCTCCATTTTTAACCAGAAATTCAACATCTCCGACACCACGCCCTAAAAGTCCTAAGCCTATCACGGTTATCTTTTTATCTTTGAAATATCTTTTCATTGCTTGAGTATAATACAAAATGAAAGTAAGGTCACTTATGTTAAAATATTATTAATGATCGGATTATCATTAGTGCTCGCCTCAACATTCTTCAAAGAAATCGGTTCATCTATCGGAAAAAAAAGATGATGGCAGGGCAAGAAAGCATTTACACAATGGGCTTTTTAAATATGCTCTTCGGTTCCATTTTTTTTCTTTTGATTGCAGTATTTTACAGAGGAGAATTTATTTTCTCACCAGAATCAATACCCACACTTTTTACAAGAATAGGACTTGAGATAGCACAAATAACTGTGAGTATTCTTGCTATAAAAAAGCTACTAGAAGCACTTTCGGGTTTATTCGAATAGGGACTATACCGCTTCTTTTAATGGTGGACTTAGTACTCGGTTTTACAATCGGATTTAATCAGTTTATAGGAATTGGAATAATTATACTGGGATTCATTGTTCTTATGATAAATCATGGGCTTAAGAAAAAAGGCATATGGCTTGTGCTTTTTACAATGGTAAATGCTGTTGCTACGATTTCTCTTTTCAAATACAACATAACGCACTTCAACTCCGTAGAGACAGAGCAGATAATCGTGATGAGTGTGTTGATGATATATATGCTCTTAATGGCGTCTTTTATAAAAAGGGAGCATCCTGTACAGTTCTTGAAGAAACGCTCATTCTTTGTGCAGTCATTTTCAACCGGTATTGCAAGTGTATTGATGAGTTTTGCATATGTTTTCGCTCCTGCTTCAATTATCCTTACAGGAAAACGCTCTCTTGCAGTAATGTGGGCAATGCTTTTTGGAAGTTTCTATTTCAAAGAGAAAAAGCTCCTAATAAAAATCGCTGCATTTATTTTGATAACAATAGGGCTAATATTCTTAGTTATTTAAAAATGTGCGGCTGCTTGGACTCGAACCAAGGACCTTTCCCTTATCAGAGGAATGCTCTACCAGCTGAGCTACAACCGCAATAGCAAAATGGTACCAAAAAATAAGGGTTCGGGCAATTATTGATTTATAAAATTTTGAAATAAGAAAACCGAGAAATATATCATTCCTCGGTTTTTAGTACTTCTTTCACCTTTTCCCAGTACTTTTTTGTACTGGGCTTCTTGTAACCATTTGGCCCACCATTCCATATGCGAGCCATGTCTTGAAGAGTTGGTTCTCTTCCAATCCTTCTTTCAATAGCGTAATAATCAATATATTCTCTGCAGATGGCTATCGAAAGTTCATAATTACCGAGCATCTGCTCTGCCCGATAATTCGTCTTATGCCAACGATTATAATCGTCGACACATGGCTGACGAATTTGAAGACATCCGTACGCTTTATCGCTTAGATGTCTGTCGCCAACTGCAGAGGTGTTTCCCCCTGACTCCACTTCTTCAATCGCTTTTATCAAGCGATCTGGCGGAGTCTCGGCTGTGCATACGTATGCACATACAAAGACGACAAAAAACATAAAGAGCAAACAAATAAAAAAATAAAAAAAACAGTCGTATAAAATACCGACAAGAGATAACAATGTTTTTAGCATTATTCGCCTCCTTTTATTTTGCTATAAATATAACTTTGTCTAGGGTATCACATTTATATTCTTTTGTCAATACTTTGACATATATGGTGATGGTGATAAAGTGAAATTAGCTATATATTAGGCAATACAGCTTATTAGTGGTTTTTAGAAAGTACTTGACAAAATAATATAAACATGATATGCTGTTTACTTATATCTTATTACAAGATGTAGTAAGTGTTCTTTTTAATTAATATTCTTCGGAAGGAAGATAAATTATTATTTAAGTTTTTTGGCCTTTTTTTGAAAGGGAGGTGAGAAAGATGTTAGCAATATCTAAGAAGAGAAATTGGTTTTTATCAATAGTATTCTTCTTCGGGTTAGGGCTATTGGGACTCACAGGATGTGAAACCTACGAGAATGTAGGGGGCGGCTCTGCAATTGGCGCAGGACTTGGTGCCTTGGTGGGCGCAGCTGTGGGTGATACTGCCGCAGGTGCAGCAATAGGGGCTGGAATTGGTGCTGTCGGAGGCCTAGCAAAAGATAATATGGAGATCCGACAAGAAAATCGTGCTAACCAAGCTCAAAGTAATATCAGACTGCGCGATTTAGAAGTAAACGCCGAGATTGACAGGCAAATCAGAATACTCAAAGCGCAAGGATACACAGCGGATAAATACGTGTATAGCGCAGTAAGGGGAATAGACGGTGGAATAATTGTCAATCCCATCGAAAGAAGCGGGGTTCCTAAAACAGAGATTTATAAATAATATAAACAAATTCAAAAAGAGATTACCACTTCCATGAGGTTTATGGAAGTGGTTTTTTTATTCATATTCTTTCTTTTGTTTCGTTCTATTGGTCTTTCCCAAATGCCAGATTGCTTTTAAGATATTCAATCATAATCTTTTCTGAGCTCAATTGATACTCAGAAAACCGACTCAATAAGTTCAATTTACATAATATGTAAATGAACGGGTTCCGTTGGAAATAATCCACGACCAGCTTCCGCTAGCCGTGCCTTGTTACGACTTAGCCCCTGTTATCGAGTTTACTGTAGGCCCAGCACCATTTTTACGAAAAGAAATTTTAATTTCCTAAAAATAGTGCTGGGACTTTGAGCACTCCCGACTTCCTTGACTTGACGGGCGGTGAGTACAAGGCTTGAGAACGTATTCACCGCGGTATAGCTGACCCGCGATTACTAGCGATTCCAACTTCATGAGGTCAAATTGCAGACCTCAATCCGAACTTGGGCCACTTTTATAAGGATTTGCTCCACCTTGCGGCATTGCGTCCCGTTGTAGTGACCATTGTATCATGCGTGCAGCCCAGGACATCAAAGGGTCATGCTGACCTGGCGTCATCCCCACCTTCCTCTCCCGTGAGGGAGCAGTCTCGCCTGACACGTATAACAGGCAATAAGGGTTGCGTTCGTTTCCCCACTTAAGGGAACAATTCAAATCACGAACTGACGACGGCCATGCAACACCTGCCAAACTGTCCGAAGAGGGTTTTGCTTTCACAAAACTTTCAATTTGGTTTCAAGTCCTGGTAAGGTTCTTCGTTTATCATCGAATTGAGCCGCATGATCCACCGCTTGTGCAAGCCCCCGTCTATTCCTTTGAGTT
>DCWL01000012.1 GCA_002327585.1 Candidatus Phycocordibacter aenigmaticus | reverse complement strand
TCGCCCCCCAATTTTTTTTGAAAATGAGTCCGAGCTTGGTAAAATAAAGGCATAAAGAACTTAATATATATGCTATAATATAAAAGTACAAATTGATTAAAATAATAATATGAAGAATGTAACAATATACAGCACGCCTACTTGCCACTTCTGCCAGATGGCGAAAGAGTTTTTCAAGGAAAAGGGAATTGAATATACAGATTATGATGTATCAACAGATATGCAAAAGAGACAGGAGATGATAAAAAAAAGCTCTCAGATGGGAGTTCCTGTGATTTATGTTGGTGATGAGATGATGGTGGGGTTTGATAAAGATAAGCTTTCAATTGCACTTGGCATCTAAAATATCACAAGGGCTACCTTTGTGAATTTCCCGCAGTTGCCTGTGGCAGCCACGGAGAATTTTTGCTACCATGCTTATATTACAAGCCCATGTAGTTTAATGGATAGAACAAGAGTTTCCTAAACTCTAGATCCAAGTTCGACTCTTGGCTTGGGCATTTGATTTTTTTTATAAAAACTGTATTATGCAAGCAGTTTATGATTTTGCATATATAGCAGTTAAGAGAATTGAATTTCAGGGTATTCAATATAGAAAAGACATTGGTTTAATGCCAATTTATAAAGAGGTTTGAACTGTTATCAAGTCTCTTTATTTTTGGTAAGATTAAATTAATGAATGACCGAGAATTCAAAGAGCTTTTGAAGCTCACAAGGGATAATAATAAGCTTCTGCATAAGATGCGACGGCATGCGATATACGGCAATATAATACGTCTTTTCTACTGGGCGCTCATCTTGGGTGTTCCTATAGTGATTTATTATTATTTCCTTCAGCCGTATTTAGAGCAGGTTCTAGAGGCATACTCAGGATTTCAAAGGGGAGTCGAAAGCGTACAAGATGTAGGCAGTCAAGTAAAAGGACTCGGTGGTATTTTGGATATATTCGGAAATGGACAGTAAGGGAAGTTTCAAGTATATTATTTATTTTCTTAGATATTGCTTGGGTAGCTCAGTTGGTAGAGCATTCGCTTGAAGAGCGAAGGGTCACCGGTTCGAGACCGGTCCCAAGCACCAAATAGCAAAACACGACCCCGACGTATGTTGAGGTCGTGTTTTGCTACATACTTACTTGACAATAACTATATAATAATGTTATACTTTTAGATAGTAAAGTACAAAGACAAAAGAATAAGAGATCAAACAAAAAATTAAATTTCAAATTTTTTTTGAAGGGAGGTCCAAAATTGACCAAGAAAATAGAAAAAGTTGATTTGGAGGATGTGGGAGCCGTTATAGTGCAGGTTCTCACGAGGAAAAAAGAAATCATTAGTTTTGTGGAAGAACATTTCGCAGCAGAGACAGAGGAGGAAGAAAAAAAGAGGATTAAAGGAACAAAAGAAGCTAGAGGTGAAAAAGCTGTTTGCACAAAAGAAGGATTATATCTGGGAAATATTAAGGAGATCCTTTTGATGAAAGGATATTTATTTTCAGATGTATATTATAGGAAATATAAAAAAGAAGAAAATTACCTTGGAAAGCAGGCATACATGATCTATTTTATTTTCTGTAACAGTAAGTCGGAAACTGGATATAGAAAAGCAAGAGAGCTCTTAGGAGAGCTCACAAAAAAAGCAGTATATACAGGGGATATTTTCAAGAACCCATCAGCCAATGGTAGCAAAAAATCTGTTTTCATTTTTTCAAGATGTCGGCAGGCTACGGAAGATGGTAATATAGACAGACTAAAAAAACATGCACTAAGACTTAATGATAGTGCATTATATGTATCTGCAATTTGAATAGAATTTATTTAGTTTGAATCCAATGCCCGTAATTTAGCTATAACCAAAAGCTGATTACGGGTATTATTTTTTTATCCTGTTTTGATTTTGAGTTTAGTCTGCTTCTCTTTGTTTACTTTAGGAAGCGTAAGTGTTAAAAGACCGTGCTTTTCACTTGCCGTTGCCTCGTCAACCTCAATTTCCTGCGGGAGAAGTATGGTCCGCGAGAATGCCCCCCAGTAGAGCTCTTTGTAAAAATAATCATCCTCCGTGATTTCCTTGCCCCCGTCTCGTTGTCCTTTTATAGTAATCATATCCCTTGTGATTGACACATCCAGATTTTCTGGTTGTACTCCGGCAACGAGCGCTTTTATGATAATTTCATTCGGATTTTGATAAACATCCACTGTAAGCTGTCCCCCATTGTCTCCTTCTTCAATCCAGTTATTCTCAACATCAGACGGGGAGGTAAGATTGTCTGAAGTGGTTTCCACTTCAACCGGCTCTTCCGCACTATAGTCATCGATATTAACGGTGCCTGTAAGCCGTTCAAAAAATGATGGTTTTTTTGGCATGTTCCTTTCCTTCGCTCAGTTAAAATCAAAATGAAAAATAACTGGACGAACATTATAAATTAATAATTTTTAAACTTTTTAATTCTTTTAATCTTCTCAAAAAACAGAATGAGAATCATTATTCCAATCCAAACGAAAAAGAATACCGTAAGCATCTGATCTCCGCTTTCTTTTATTATAAAGAAGTTAAATAAGCTGTGCAAGGCAGTAGCAAGGATAAGTCCGAAAATTGTGTATATAATTTTCAATGCTTTACCACTCTTATAAAAAGACAATGCAATCATAATACCAACTGTGGCGGATGAAAGTGTATGCAGAAGCGTTGCGCCCAAGAAACGTAAATTACTGTTTATTATGGTATTTATAAAGTCGCCGTCAATAAGAGGATTTAGTAAAAACAACGTATTTTCAAGTGCCGCAAAACCTAGCGCAATGGTAATCATATAAATTACAGCGTCAATCGGCTCGTCAACTTCTTTGCGTCTCAAGACGATAAAATACGCTCCGGCAAATTTGAAAATCTCTTCAATTGTTGCCCACAGGATTATTACAATCGGGCCTGTAAAACTCACATCGATAAATCTCTCAAACGGAAGGACGATAGGCACGACAATCATACCTGCAATAAAAGTAAGTATTATAAGGCCTCTGGGCTCCGGCCTTTTTTTGTCTTCCTTAAGCCAAAACCACAGCCACAGTAGAGCGGGTAGAATTCCGCCGAAAAATGCAAATAGTAATGTTTGAAAAGAAACCATAAATTACGAATCTACAATGTCCTTAATTATATTATTAGGCCACTTAGCTGCTATAAGCATCTTACTGTCTCTCTCTGGCAAGCTCTGCCATATCTCCTCTGTAACAAACGGCGCGAATGGATGAAGCAGTTTAAGACATATAGTAAGTATAGTATATAAAGTCCACCTAATAGAAAGTTTTTCTTTCTCACTTCCATTTTCAAGAACAGGCTTGATTTCCTCTATATATTTGTCCGCAAAATGATGCCATACCCAATGATATATTTCATCTGCTGCGAGATCTGGACGGTATTCGTCTATGTCTTTAGAAATTTTCTCTACAATTCTCTCAATATCTTTGAGCCATTTTTTGTCTCTCTCATTTAATTCAGGTTTTTGCTTTATCGTGCTTTCATCAATATTTGAAAGAATAAAGCGAGAAATGTTCCAGATTTTGTTTGCAAAATATTTATAGCCTCTGACTTTATCTTCCGATAAGCTGATATCATTGCCTGGAGGGGCGCCTACGATAAGGGAAAAGCGCGCCGCGTCCGCTCCGTATTTTTCCGTCATCTCAAGCGGATCAATTGCATTTTTGTCATCGCTTTTACTCATCTTTTTTCCTTTTGCATCCAGCACCATTCCATGCAGGTACACTTTCTTAAATGGTATGTCACCTAAAAGATATCCTGACATTAAAATCATTCGCGCCACCCAGAAAAAAAGAATGTCATAGCCGGTTTCCATCACACTTGTAGGATGAAAAGTTTTAAAATCATCTGTTTCCTCAGGCCAGCCGAGCGTGGAAAATGTCCAGAGTCCTGAAGAAAACCAAGTGTCTAGTGTATCAGGATCTTGTTTCCATCCATCACCTTCAGGTGTTTCTATTCCAATATACTTTTCTTCTCCTTTATACCAAACCGGAATGCGATGCCCATACCAAATCTGCCTGCTTATATTCCAGTCGCAAAGTCTGTCTATCCAATGGAAATAAATTTTCTCAAAACGCTTTGGAATGATTTCAATCTGTCCGCTATCAACAGTCTTTCTCATTATCTCCTTCAAGCTTGTCTCATCTTCGTTTTTTATACTTTCTATTTTTGAATTCTTGAATTTGAATTTCTTGTTTACGTCAATAAACCACTGCTCTTTTATTTGTGGCTCTATAATTCCTCCTCCGCGATAATTTGTTGCCAAGTTTAATGTGTAATCCTCGTCAATTTTTGTTACAAGCCCTTTTTTCTTTAATTTATCAACAATAAGCGGTCGCGCTTTTTTAATGTGCATTCCTTTAAACTCATCCGCTATGGGCAAGAGTATGCCGCCGAAATCAATAATCTGCTCTGTGTCCAGATTATGTCTCTTCGCGATTTCAAAGTCAGTTGCATCATGCCACGGCGTTATAGTCATCACGCCTGTTCCAAACTCCATATTCACCGCCTCATCTTTTATAACAGTTGCTGTGATTGGGCCGTTTATCCACTCCAGATCAATTTTTTGTCCATGCTCATATTTACTGTAGCGACTGTCTCTTGGATGCATGACAACATATTTATCTCCGAATTTTGTCTCAGGACGCGCTGTTCCTATTTCAAACGGCCCATATTTGAGATAATAAAATGGAGCTTTAGTTTCTTTTCTTTCTATTTCATCGTCGGATACATTTGATTGCATCTTAGGGTCCCAATTTACGATTCTCTCGCCTCGGTAGATAAGACCATCGTCATACATTCGTTTAAATGCGGTTTTGACAGCTAAACTTCTTTTCTCATCCAAAGTGAAAGCTTCTCTGCTCCAATCAACTGATGCGCCCATCTTTTTTATCTGGTTTACTATCGTGTCGTGACTTTTCTCTGCGTATTCTCCCACACTCTTTAAAAATTCTTCGCGTCCCAAATCATGCCTTGTCTTCTTTTCCTTCCTATACAACACCTCCTCAACTTTTGACTGCGTTGCAATTGCGGCATGATCGGTACCTGGAAGCCAGAGTGTACGTTTTCCTTTCATTCTGTTATAGCGCACTAAAATATCCTCAACCGCAAGCATTGCGGCGTGACCCATATGCAGAGTCCCGGTAACATTTGGAGGGGGGAGGGAAATTGAAAAAGTCTCACTTTTGCCAGTCTGGGGCTGGAAAAAACCGCTCTCTTCCCAGAGCTTGTAGATTTTATCCTCAGTTTCCTTTGGGTTGTATGGCTTTAGAAACTTGTCATCCATTTATATAGAATAATACCAAAATATCCACAGTTTGACAGCTTCTCATCTGCATATATGATAAGGGCAGATATTAATAGTTTTGTATATAGAGAAAGGGGGGGGGAATTGAAAATATTTCTTGTCAAACACGGAGGCCCGACTGGTGTAAATAGAAAAATTCGCAAGACAGGACTATTTTTAAAAAATCTTTGTCTTGATCCTGTGGAAACTATTCTTTTATTTGCACCGTGCGATATGGCGCGTGAGTCTGCTAAAATAATAAATAAAGAGCTTAAATTAAAAAACATAAAAAAGGAAGAGAGACTCCGTTTCAATAGATCATCAAGTAAGTATCAGATAATGGAGCTACTATTTTATTTTTACGAAGCTGAAAACATTATTATAGTAGGGAATAGGAAGGAAATTGCATGTACAGTAGATGTTTTTGCAGATATGATTATACCTGATAAATTAAGAAAAGATTTAAAAGTAAAACCTTTCGGAAGAGGATCAGTATATTTTATAGACACATTCAATGCAGGAGGAAATATGGAGAGAGTTAAGAAAATATTTAGCTTATCTCCAATAAAATAAAGGCGTCGCAACGACGCCTTTTATTTATCCACGCTTGTAAAATTCAAGCACAGATTGATAATTCTTTTTTCACCCTATTTTTTTTAAAAGTTTGTAAAACACACCCTTACAACACTCCGGATTTTCTCCCTTCGAATATTTGCACGCCGAACATAGATTGCTCGTGCCATTTGATTCTGTAGATTCTCCTAAAAAGAATGACAGCATCGCGACACTTCCATTTTCAGAGAAACCGTTTTTTGGAATTTCTATGAGGCATACCACAGTCTGTCCAAAACATGCAAGATATTCTGAATTTTTCTCTGACTTAAGCGGATATGTCGTTACATCATTGCGAAGGTTTAATCCTTCAATACCCTCAATTAACTTTCTTGTTCTTTCGTGAAGATTTACATTACCTTTACTAAAAATTCTCTGCATACTTACATAAGCTTCACAGTCTTTGGGTATTGTGACAATAGGTATGGCCTTTGTCGTTGATCCCGAAAAACGTTCTACCGGTCTTTGCTTCACTATACACATATTCTTCTCCTTCTCTAGATTAAGAATTAAATTAAATTAACCTTAAAATATCTCCTTTCCTGTCCGATTTAAATTACTATATCTATATACGATAATACCATACATCGTGGGTGATGTCAAAGTAAAAAACAAATAATCGCATATCTTCACTAACATACGATCTCCACATAATAGAATATAATAAGTTAAAGCTTTTGAGAAGTACTTTTTGTGTATATCTTCCTGTGCAGTATCTATTTAATTTATTTCCTTCTTTATATTATTTTGTCTTAATATGGAAATTTTTTGAACAGCATCCGTTTCTTACTCACTTGGCTTTTACAGCTCTCGCTTTTTTACAATAAAAAAAGGCGCTAAACTTCTAGCGCCGTGTGTCGGGTTTAAACGTCAACCAATTCTTTTTTCTCTTGCCCTTTTTTTGTTTTAGACATCTCAAGCGTTAAGAAGTGCTCAAGACACTCGGTCGTACCATTTAGTTCACATTCATCACATAACAATCTTTTTATTCTATTGTGAAGCATTATGTAATAACAAAACGCTTCCATTGCAGCTTTAGTGCTTTTTTCTTCACCAGTCTTGATTTTCAAATTTGTACCGCCGTTGATTTTAAATATAAATTGCTTCATATTTTTCGGCAATCTTTTTTCTGAAATCACTTTAATACTTTCCCCGAACTGCTTTTTTAAAGATAAAAGTAGTTTCCAGGAATCGCAATGTTTCCAAAACTGGTCCTTAATTTCCTCAAATGCTCTGCAATTTGCCGTAATCTTCAAAGTTTTTTTCAGATTGTTACTTGGCATACTTACCTCCATTTTATTTTTAGGTTAAAAATTTTACTTTAAGAATTCTCATATCCGTATTAACCTACAAATCCCTCCTTTCTTTTCCTTTTGTTATAAATATATGTACAAATGTACAAATACTTTTACATCAGTGGGCAATGCTAAGGTAAAAAAACAAATAATTGCATATCTTCATTGACATACGACTTCCGCATAATAGAATATAATAAGTTAAAGCTTTTGGCAAGTACTTTTTGTGTATATCCATCTTCTCAAATAGGAGATCAAAAATGTTTAGAAAATCAAAAAGAAATCGTATACAGAAATTTTTTGAATATATTTTTTATAAAAGTTGGATTGTGTTTCTTATTACTATGTTCGGCACATTGTTTCTTGTTCTTTTATCTTCTCTTTTTGGAAAAAAGAAAAGACCCAAAAATTTTTTTTGAGGATAAGAAAGGCAGTCAATAAATCAATAACTGCCTTTTCTTTTTCCAAATTTACAAAGAAAGATTTCCGTCTGCGCGGATTTCAACTTTTTGTTTATGAGCAGATCTGAAATACCCTACAACGGCTATCATTATCGCATTGTCTGTTGAGAGTTCCCTTGTTGGTATATAGAGCTTCTTGTCCTCAAATTCATTTTTGAGCACTTCTTCAAATGTTTCTCTTATCTTTTTATTTGCGGCAACTCCTCCTCCTATGACAAGTGTTTTTACATCGTTTTCAATGAGTGCTTTTTTTGTTTTTTCTATAAGCACCTCAATAACCGCATCTTCAAATTCCTTTGCAACTTTTTGTTTTATCTCATTAGTTAATTTCGGGATTTTCTTAAGAGTATAAAGTACGGAAGTCTTAAGACCGGAGAATGAAAAATCGCAAGTGTTTGAACGAAGCATAGGGCGTGGGAATTTAAAATCAGATGTCACATGCCCAACTTTTTCAGCAAGCTTTGATATCTCGGGGCCGCCCGGATAGGGAAGTCCTAGCATTCGCGCTGTCTTATCAAACGCTTCCCCAACCGCATCATCAAGTGTTTCTCCTATGATTTCATATTCTAAAAATTTCTTTGAGAGAACAAGCTGTGTATGCCCTCCCGATATCAACAAAGCTAATATCGGGAATTTTAAATTTTGAATATAGAATTTCGAATCTTTACCATCTTCTTTAAGAAGCGCTGAAAAAATATGCCCTTCCATATGATTTACAGGAATAATCGGCTTTTTCCATGCAACCGATAGCGCTTTTGCAAAATTGATGCCCACCCAAAGCGCCGGCTCAAGCCCTGGGCCTTGGGTGACTGCAATTGCGTCAATATCAGGAGTTTGTATTGTCGGAATAAATTTTAAGAATTGTTCAAGAAGTTCAGGCTCACGATTTAAAATTTCTTTAATTTTATCGTTTATGGTTTGTAATTTAAAATTTTCGAAACCCGCTTTCTCTAATACTTGCTTTAAGACAGGAATCAAATTTCGACTATGCTCTCGTTTTGCAAGAGTAGGGAAAACACCGCCATATTCTTTATGAAGATTTATTTGCGACAGTAGTGAGTTTCCTAAAACTTTAAATTCCTTTCCGTCTGTATCTACTATACTTATTGCTGTCTCATCACAGCTGGTTTCTATACTTAGTA
Organism: Candidatus Phycocordibacter aenigmaticus; assembly: GCA_002327585.1. GTDB lineage: Bacteria > Patescibacteriota > Minisyncoccia > Phycocordibacterales > UBA2163 > UBA2163. Next base: position 16,507 of record DCWL01000012.1, on the reverse strand, counting down.
TTTTCATGTGGGCGGTAGAGGACTTGAACCTCTGGCCTCATCAACGTCAATGATGCGCTCTACCAACTGAGCTAACCACCCTCTTGATAAAAGATATTGTAGCAGAAACAGCGGATTTTTCACTAAAAAACCCCTACTTCAGGCGGGGTTTTTACAGAGATTAATGCGTAATTAATCTTCGTGTTTTAGTACCATTCTTTAAAATTGGGATCCTCTGCACTATCGTATCAATGACAGATGGCGTAATCTTGTATTTAACCAAAAGATAATTCTTGTTTTTTACAAATATTTCCACCTGTTTTTTGATTTCCTCCTCGGACTGCTCATATGTCATATCCATCGTATCTTTTATAAATGTCAAACTTCTGCCGAAGTAAAGCGACTTCAGCGCCTCAACAAGCTCGGGGCCCATATCAGTCGTGTCATAAGCGTAGAATATATCATAAATAATTTTTGACCACAAATCCGCGTTAATTTTTATATTTTCTTTATCATACATATGCTCAAGACGTCTGTATACTCTGCTACTTAGCGCGCGTCGCAGCACTTCTTTATTTGTTGAAAATTCATATAAGCTGGCTTCTTTCATTCCCTTATAACTTATCGGTAAGTCCTGGGGCTTATCGACTTTGTCTTTTCCATAAATCGGCAAATCCTTTAATCTGCTCTCTATAATCCACTTCTCCTTATTTGAGAGAAGTATGTCAAAAGCTGTTTCAATGACCTGCGTGAACATGGGGCCGAGCTTCGGAGCGCTTGGCTTATGCACTTTCTCCCCTAATCCCACTTGGCACATTTTAAATTCTCCTATTATCGTATGAAGCGTCATAAAGATATCAATGCCGTAATGCAGGACCCCTGGACTCCACTTTTGCTCCAGAAGATGGTCCGAGAGTTTTCGCGAGAATGCAAAATCTCCACCAATCGGCTGTCTTATATTTATCCCAAGAAAACTTGCAACCATAGGATAGCAAACATTGTTCGTAATCGTGCCATCATATTCATGCCGTGTGTACATAGGAGTAATAAAATCATATTTCTTCTCTAAGATAGGATTAAGAAATGACTGTATCCACTCAGGCGTGACACTTTTGATGTCGGCATCAATCACAACTATCGCTTTTCCGTTAAGTGCGCGTACTTCATTCAGAAGATTATAGAAATTATTGCCTTTTCCCGTGGTTTTAGGCGGTGTTGAAATATAGATTTTCGGGACTTTTGTCCTAGCTCCTAAGAAAGCCTCTTTCGTGCCGTCAAGAGAATTATTGTCTACATTTATTATCACGCTTTTGTATTTTGGGAAATATTTTTTCAAACCCAAAGATGCCTGCTCAGCAACAAATGCAATATTACCTGCTTCTTTGTAGGAGGGAATTCCGACGACAAGATCCGCCTTTTTTATATTTTTATCATTGATCTCTATTCTATTGTTATTATTGAACATTTTAGTGAGTTATCCATAAAGGACATCTATGTCCTTTATTTTATTCCTCTATGTACAGCTGTCAAACTGTGGATAACTCTAAAAATACCAGAATAGGGGAATCAAAAATAATATAAACTCATTGAATTTAGAATGGAACATCCTATTTGTATTCCAGCGAATAATGGTATGATTCTATCATATAGAGATTATAAGCTAAATTTTAGAAAAATATGCCAAAATCACCAGAACAATATCAACCATCAGAGGAGGAAATAAAAAAAGCGGAGGATATGATGACACCAGAGCAAAAAAAACTCAGTAAAGAAAGAGAAGAAGCAATTGAATATGGACGCAAAGAAGCTGTTCAACAAATGGCAAAAGAAGACGACTACGGCAACCGTTATTTTAGAGGCCTTACCTCAGCTGAAGGATTAGAACTGCCGGAGTCAGTTGGTGGGGACCTTTATCTTAGAGGCCTTGAATCGACTGAAAAAAACGTGTTGAGATTAAAATATCCACATTTAAAATCAAAAATAAGGTGACCCCACGGGGAATCGAACCCCGATTACCAGCTTGAAAAGCTGATGTCCTAACCGTTAGACGATGGGGCCGTTTAACGTGGCTTTATTTTACAATATTTTTGAGAAAATGCAAAAATTGTGATAGTTTTGGAATATTGGAAGGGTGCTCCGAATTGGTAAGGAACCGCTCTCGAAAAGCGGCGCCCGCAAGGGCTTGTGGGTTCGAGTCCCACCCCTTCCGCTTGTATAAACAAGCTGTCTTTACTCACCATTGACAAAGCAAAAAAATAAAGATATCTTTTGGAGTGGAATTATAAATTTGAAACTTAAAAATCAAACAGAGAGAAAGGGAAAAAATGGAAAGTAAACTACGGATAAAAATCGGTGTAACGCACTCATTTAAAGGATTTGAAAAGAAAATCAATAAAGAGAAATTACATGTAATCATTTGTAGGTACAAAATACGCCGCATCCCTCAGCGGAAAAGAGAGAAAACTAAAATAGTAGGAAAACCAAGATGCTTTATAGCTGTTAGATCAACTGAAGTGATTAAAAAAATAAATGGGAATCATAACAAGTTTAACAAATGGGAAATTGCAACTGGTGGAACTATTGATGTAATGTATTACAGTCATCCATCGAATACAGGAGAAGTTATAAAAGATCTCAAGCAAGTATTTGTACTGGAAAGAATAAAAAGTTGAGAAAGGAACACGGATAAGAAAAGATATTATACCCGCAATTCTAACTATTGGAATTTGTAAAAAGGCATCTGTAATAGATGCTTTTTTTATCGGGCAGCATACTGTTGATAAATATCTTCAACTGCTTTTATGGCGTCTCCTGCGGCGATATTGTTTTGGTGGTAGAGTTCGTCCGTGACGTCTCCGGCTGCCCATATTCCTGGCACAGAAGTTTTTTGATTTTTTGGATTTGTTACAACTCTCCTGTACTCGTCAAGTTCCACGAGATCTTTAACCATATCAGTTGACGGCACAAGTCCTATTTCCACAAATACACCTTTTACCGATATGTCATGCCTCTCTCCGGTTTCTCTGTTTTTGTATGTGACAGTATTTACGAATTTATCCCCCTTTATTTCAACTGTTTCGGCATTTGTGAGAGCTTTCATTTTTGGATTTGATAGAATTTTTTTTACTGTAATAGGATCTGCCTTAAACTCTTCTCGTCTTGCGAGAAGCGTAACACTTTTAGTGTATGCAAGAAGCTGTGCTGCCGTCTCAAACCCCGCATTTCCTCCGCCTACCACTGCAACATCCATATCAGCGAACAGGGGTCCGTCGCAGGAGGCACAGTAAGTAAGTCCTTTATTTTCAAATTCCTCAGCTCCAGGCACATTGAGCTTTTTCCTTTGCGCCCCGGAGGCAATAAAAATATTTTTTCCGTTGTATTTTTTCCCTCTCTCCGTCTCAACAGTAAAGACCTCTTCCGTCTGCACGACCGTCTTCACCTTGTCGCTCTCTACAATATCAACAATATCCTCGGCGTAAGCCCGCAAGTGCTTTTTAAGATTCTCCGCTAATTCTTTTCCGGAGATTTTTACTGTTCCTATCCAGTTTTGGATTTCCTCCGAGACCACGCTTTGTCCCCCGAATACATCTGTTACAAGAATAGTCTTCAGACGTTTACGCGAAGCATATACCCCAGCGGCGGTTCCAGCGGGCCCACCACCGATTATTATTAAGTCATACATAAGTACAAGCATACTATAAAAAAACAACCAACCCAAGGCTGGTTATTTTTTTTAATCTATCTTATTTTAGATCGTCTCAGGAATGCTGGTACAACACCCCAGTCACCATCATCATCGTCACTATCATCTTTCTTTTTATTCTCTTCATCTGACTTTTTTGAGGATGAGGATGTATTTTTCTTTGTGCTTCCCACATTTGTGCTGACGGTATTGAAGATTTTCCCTCTTACCTTATCTTCATCCATATCTTTTACTTTCATGTCCGCATCTCTCATTGCTCCTGCCTGAAACAAAGGAGGGCTTTTGTGAAGAATTGAGTCAGGAAATCCTGTTGCTATTACTGTCACTTTAACTTCATTCTTCTTGACGCTGTTGTCCCTGATTGTTCCGAAGATTACTTTTGCATGTGGGTCTATTGATTCGGTAATGACTTTAGCGGCTTCCTGAATCTCAAGCATTCCAAGATCATCACCTCCCGCAACTGCAAACAGAACTCCTTTGGCGCCATTTATAGAGATTTCCAACAGGGGAGAAGAGATTGCCATTCGCGCAGCCTCCTCGGCGCGCTTGTCGCCTCCCGCTATACCTATACCCATAAGTGCGGAACCAGCGTTTTCCATTACGGCTCTGATGTCAGCGAAGTCAACATTAATGATTCCTGGCGTTGTGATAAGGTCAGAGATTCCTTCAACTGCTTGAAGCAGAATATCATCTGACATTGCAAAAGCATTCTTAACGCTTGTATCCTTATCAACAATGGCAAGCAACCGGTCGTTTGGAATAATGATAAGTGCATCAACTTCTTTTTTCAGATGCTCAAGCCCTTTTTCGGCGATATCCATTCTGTACTGGCCTTCGAAAGAAAATGGTTTTGTTACTACTCCGACAGTCAAAGCTCCTGTCTCGCGTGCCGTATTTGCAATCACGGAGCTTGCACCCGTGCATGTTCCTCCTCCCATTCCTCCGGCGATGAATACCATATCGGATCCTTTTGTAGCTTCATGTATCTCTTCTTTTGTTTCTTCTGCAGCACGCTTACCAAGATCAGGATCCATTCCTGTTCCGAGTCCTTTTGTCAAATTTTTTCCAATATGAATTTTTTTCTTTGAAGATGCATGATGGAGGTCCTGTGCATCAGTATTCACCGCGATAAATTCAACCCCCTTTATTTTGGAGTCTATCATATGGTTGATGGCGTTTTTCCCTGAACCACCGACACCTATTACGCGAATTCGGGCAAATGACTCTACATCTGGCTTTATTTGCTTCATATTTTTTGGCATTTATTTAAGTAAACACCATCATATCAGATAGGATATAGATTGTGAACTTTGACATAAATCCTGTTTGTGTTGTGGTTTATGGAAGAAATTGTTTAATCCACTGCAGAATATTGTCTCCTGTTTTCTTGGCAAGTTTGATTCCAATAGAATCCTTTTCTATTCTGATACCCCAGATGCACAGTCCGTATGCAACTGCCCATGAAGAATCCCGTATCTGTCCGCGCACTTGTCTCACTGCCGTCTGCTCTCCGAAATTTCCCTGAGCAGTCTTTGAAGGAAGTTTCAACGCAGCGCGAGCAAGATCTTCAATTGTTGTGATACCAGAGCCACCGCCTGTAATGATAATGCCGGCAGGTAAGAGCTCATTTTTTCCGATTTTTCTCAGATGCGTTTCTATAAGCTCAAAGATATCAGAGAGACGCGCGGCAACAATTTCTTCAAGTTTTTTCTTGGAAAATTCCTCGCCTGAGAGCTGTCCAGTTTTTACCCGTTCAGCGTCTTCAAGAGGGATTTTAAGTCCCAAAGCTATATCATTTGTAATGTCGGTTGAGCCGATTGAGAATACTTTGAGGGATATCGGATTATTGTTCTCAAACACGACTATTGAAACAGTTTCAGCCCCGATATTTGCAAGAACTACTCCAGCAGTCATCTGGGCGCGGTTCAATGTCACAAAACTCCCGGCAATAGGGGAGGGCATCGCATCCTCAACTTGAACTCCCGCTTCCTCAACTGCGGCGATTAGATCATTTAAATGTTTTTCAAGGCATGTTATGAAAAGGATTTCAACTTCAAGCTTACTTCCTTTCATTCCTTGGGGTTTTCCGAGCACTGCCTCTCCGTCTATTTTATAGTTGAGCGGTATTTCGTAGAGAATTTTTTTGTTTATGATTTTCTGTTCAACTTTTTTCTCACCGTCCTTGAGTGCTTTTTCAATATCTAAATCTATGACTTCAGAATCGGCGCTTGAGATGATGACGCTTCCTTTTGAATGCATTTCTTCAAGACCAATTCCTCCTATTGATATAAAAACCTTTTTTATGTTTATTTTGGCTGATTTCTCTGCCTGAGCGACTGCAATTTTTATGGCGCGGATAGTATCCGTGGGATTTATAATATAGCCGTGGCGCAGGCCTCTTGACTGCGAGAATCCTGTTCCTATAATTTTCGGAAAGTCGTTCTTAACGTTTCCGTATTCTGCCACCACCACCTTTATCTGATGGGTTCCGACATCTATTCCTGTTATAATATTGCGTGCCATTTTAAATGAAAAACTTAAGCCAAATTTTCTTTTCAGCTCTTTTCATTGTACTACCGTGTTTGAATCCTTTCAAATGCATAAGTCCGTGGATAAATAGAAATCCTATAAATTTAGATTTTTTCATTTCAAATTTACGCGCATCGCGCTTTGCAGTATCAAGACATATAAATATTTCACCCTCCTTCTTTGATAGCGGAAATGAAAGAATACTTGCAGATTTATCTTTCCCACGATGCTTTTTATTAAGCACCCGAGATTTTTTGTTTCCTATAAAAACAAGACTTAGTTCATAGTTTTTTCCCAAAACTGCATCTCTCATGAGTTCAAAAGGCAAGCTTGGGAGCTTGCCTTTGGTCGTCTTTGAGATTGAAAAATTGTTTCCCATTGTCTTATCTTCTTTTTCTGAATCTGCCGCTCTGTTCTGTCACTTTGCCAAGTTTCAGCAATTCGTTGAATTTTTCTCGTTTTGCAATTCCTTTAAGTGCTTTCTTTTTCTTTATAAAAGATGAAGGCTGTCTCTGGTAGTATCTGATACCACGAACACGCGATAACACTCCTGAGCCGCGCACGCGCTTTGTAAACCTTCGCAGAAGGCCCATTGTATTTTCATTTCCACTTTTATCCACTTGAACATTTACATTCATTAGGCAGATAATACTATATATTACATTAATATACAACTAAATATTTCTTTCTTTGAGATATGCCGGAAGCTCGTCAACTAAAACGGTGTTTTGAAATTGCGTATTCATGTCACGCACTATTACAGTGCCGTCAAGCGCCTCTCTGTGTCCCATTATAATCGAGCACGGGACCCCAAGATGCTTGGCGAAGGCAAGTTGTTCACAGAATTTATCATTATTGAGATTATGATAAAGCGGAACATTTGCTCTCCTTAACGCGTCTATCAAATACAGGCTTTTCAATTTTGCCTCATATCCAAGCTGGATAAAATAAACTTTCGGCTTTCTTGCTCTCTTGAGCGTATTTAACTCCTTTTTCTTTATTCCTTTCTTCTCAAATTCAAATACGATTGCAACAGTCGGCATATCGTGACGGAATATACGCTTCGATATTTCCTCGCTCCTGCCGCCCTTTGCAAGAATTGACATTTTATCATTGTGAGCTTTCCCTGCATGTCGTATTTCAAAGAATGTCTGCGAATATAGATCCCCGTTTCCAATAAGAGAATTATCTATCTCATATGGGATGTCTCCAGTCTCAAGATACTCAAGGACTTCGCTTAAATGTTTTCTGCTTTTGTCTGAAAGGAATCTTATTGACTGTGGTATTTCTCCCTCAAGCGGATGATGTCTCATATAAAGCTCTTCATATGCATTGAATATATCTTTTTTCATAATGTAATGTCTTACGTGGGCGGGAAGGGAATCCGCGTTTTTCCTTAAATATGAATTAAGCTCACGCGCAAATTTCTGCATTGAATCCTTGTCACCAATACTATTTATATACACCTGAATCTCTCCGATACCTATATCATCCAAAATGGCGTATGCGGTTTTTAAAATCAGGGCTTCCGCAATGCTTTTGTTCATCCCGATGGCCATAAGAGAAAATCGGAGTGCTTCCTTTTTTATTTTATTAGACTCGGCTCCTATACTGTTGCGGCAAATCAGGATCGGCTGCTGCGATGGCAGAAGATCGTACTCAGCGGCCTGCTGAAGTGTAGAGACTATCTCATCGCTCAGTAGATCTTTTCTGAGATCTTTTATGTCCTGCTTGGAGATTTTTTGTATGAGAGATTTCTTTTTTCCGGTATCGTTGTCATGACCTGCTTGTCCTGTATGCGAAGACATGGCAGGCCGCTTTTTCTGCTCAAGTACGATTTTCTCAATCGGATCAAATCCATAACATGCTGCGACATGCATCGCTTTTTTCAGCATGTCAGCAGAATTTAAATTTGAAATTGTTTTTATCTGTATCATTTCTTTGATTTAGAATTTCATCTACTGTGATCTCCCGGGTTAATTTCTATTTTAGTAATCGGCAAAAGTCTAATAAATGCTTTTCCCACGATGAATTTTCTCTCAAGAGCTCCCCAAATTCTTGAATCGGAACTTTGCTTTCTATTATCTCCTAGTACAAAATATTCATTCTCCCTCAGTACCGTGGTAAGAGTGTCGACTGTCTCTTCTTTTTTATATGGTTCTTCCAATAAGAAGCCCTCAAGGGGTGCTTCGTTTTTGATAAATACCTTTCCGTCACGCATTTCAAGGGTCTCTCCTGGAAGACCTATGATTCTTTTTATGAAAAATGTTGAAGGATCATTGGGGTATTTAAATATTATGACCTCTCCACGCTTGGGCTCTTCAAAGCGGTAGCTCAGCTGGTCCACAATCAAATACTCACTGCTGTCGAATGTCGGCTCCATGGACGCGCCACTTACTATAAACGGCTGGGCGATGAAGATTCGTATCGGTGCAACAATAAGAATTGCAATAAGTGAGAATTTTAGAACTTCTTTAAAGAGATTTTCCTTTTCGGGTTCCATTTCACATTATTTTATTATATATATTTGTTTGACACAACATTTAAAAGTGTGTGATATAATCGTCTTATGATTTATATAGTCGGTTTGGGAAATCCCGGAGAGGAATATGAAAAAACTCGTCACAATACCGGTGCGCTTGCTGTAGAGAATTTTGCGAAGAAAAATAAATTCGCTTTTTTTAAAACAGAAAAAATTGGGAAAGAAAAAATACAGCTTCTTTTACCACAAACTTTTATGAATAAGTCGGGGACTCCTTTAAAAAAGCTAATTACGAGCAAAAAGAAAGCAGGGAATTTGATTGTAATTTACGATGACTTGGATATGCCTTTGGGAAAATTCAAAATCTCATTCGGGCGTGGCTCCGGAGGGCACAAGGGAATGGAATCAGTCATACGCGCAGTGGGAACAAAAGATTTTATCCGCATTCGCGTAGGCATAACTCCCGCGACTCCGTTAGGGAAAATAAAGAAGCCTGCTGGAGAGAAGAAAATAGTTGATTTTATTTTAGGCAATTTCAGCAAGAAAGAGCTGGATACGCTAGAAAGAATTTTTAGAAAAATTTCTGATGCGATTGAAACTATTGTGGTGCTCGGAAAAGCAAAAGCGATGAATGAGTTTAATTAGTCTCTCTGTGGGAGAGAGTCATTTTTTGCTCTTTGGGGTCAAAGACAGCAATCTTGAACTTATATGTCTTGCCGAGCTCAAGTGTCTTTCGGAGCGTCTCCTCATCGGCAAACTCCGACACATGCACAAGACCTGCAACACCCTCTTCAATGGAAGCAAGTGCACCGTGCTTGTTGTATTTGATTATCACACCAGTTACCTCATCATCTTTCTTATATTTACTTGCAGCTTCTTTCCAAGGATTTTTCTTAAGAGCTTTTATAGAGAGTGATATCTTTCCGTCTTTTATTTCAATTATTTTAACTTTTACTTTGTCTCCGGCGGAGAAAAGCGTTCTCGGGTCTTCAACAAGACCCCATTCAATCTCGGATATATGAACAAGACCCTCAAGCCCGTCTTCAAGCTTTACGAATACTCCAAAGTCAACAATTCCCGTAACCTCGCCCTCGGCGACATCGCCGACTGCATACTTGTCAATAATTTTCTCCTTCTCTTTCTTCTCAGGATCTTTTTCCGAGAATATAAGTTTTCCTTCTTTTGCATCTGCTGTGATTATGGAGACCGAAAGTTTTGTGCCCACGAATTTTTTCAATTCACCCAGAATTTTATCCTTGTCCGCATCTTCAACACGCGGATAGTGTTCGGCTTTAAGCTGGGATGCCGGCAAAAATCCCTGAATGTTTTGCCATTCAAGTATTAAACCACCTTTGTTTGCCTCTTTTATAGGGAGTTCCAAAATGGTTTTGTTTACGATTGCATGCTCCGCTTCGCTCCATATAAGAGCCTGTCTTGCTTCTTTCAGCGAGAGTTCTATGTAGCCTTCTTTGTTGCTGTCTTTATCTACAACTTTTGCAGCAATATTGTCTCCGATGTTTACTTTTCGAAGTACATCGCTTGCCTGCAGGAACTCTCTTCCGTAAATTATACCTGTTCCAAATGGATGCAGGTCAATAAATACGCTTGATTTTTCAATGCCGATTACGGGACCCTCAACAAGATCTCCGACTTCAGGTGGTGCAGGGGAGTCATTTAAAAGCTTTGCCATTGGGCTGTCTTTTTTCCCTCCCCGTTTTTTTGATTTTTCTTCTTTACTTAATTCTATTTTTTCCGCCTTCGCCGTCGCTTCGGCGGACAAATCTTTATCTTCTAAAGTTTCAATTACCATAATTTAATTGTGCGGGATGTCCTTGACTTAAAGGGGTTAATTCCCACACGGTTATTAATTTGTTACAACAGAGTATCATACTTTTGGGCTTCCGTATAGCCGTGGGCTATGCGAAAGCCTTATGTTATACTATCACTTATGATTATTACATATCACGGAGGGGAGTGCTTCAAAGTTTCATTTGGAGACACAGCTTTGGCGATAAACCCGATTTCAAAAGAATCAAAGCTCAGGACGGTGCGATTTGGAGCTGACATTGCAATCGTGAGTTTAAATGATAAAGATTTTAACGGCATTGAGCAGATTGCACACGGGGAGAAGAAACCATTCGTTATTTCAGGTGTGGGGGAGTATGAAGTGAAAAAAGTTTTTGTAAAAGGATTTCCATCTGTATCGCAATACGGCGGGGAAGAGAGAATAAACACAATTTATTCAATTCATCTTGAAGGGATGAACCTTGTTTTTTTGGGTGCATTGAGTACTAAAAAAACAGAAGCTCAAGTAAAAGAAGCACTGGGTGATATTGACGTGCTGTTTCTGCCGATTGGAGGGAATGGGGTGCTTGATGCTTCTGCTGCACACGCGCTTTCAGTGGAGCTTGAACCGAAGATTGTCATACCGATGCATTACGGAGAAATTGAAGAGGGAGGAAAGGGAAAAGCGCTTGCAAAATTTCTCAAAGAAGACGGCGAGGAAAACGGCAAGCAAAGTGACAGACTTACAATAAAGAAAAAAGATTTGGAAGGAAAAGAGGGAGAAATTATTGTTCTTAAAATATAGGATTCGTAACATAAAACATGGAGAATTTTCTTAATAAATTACGCCAAAAGCCGGAAGCGTACAGAATGCGTATTGCTTTTACAATCTCCGCTTCAGTTGCTGGAATAATTTTTCTTGTATGGCTTTCAGTACTTGGGGTGAAGTTTAAAAATAATGAAAGTACTGCAACGGCAGAGAACTCTGAACCCGCTTTTGCGGAATTTAGAGAAGAATTTGCAGGTGCATATGAGATGGGCAAGGCGCAATTCAAAGAAGCCGAAGAAGAATTGAAAAATATTGTACAATAAATTTCTGACTATCCGAAAGCCAGATTTTCTTTTAAATTGATGCAAAATATGCTATAATAAAGGCAAATTATGGCGAAGAAAGAAGGTGAAAATAAGACAGATGTGCTAACAAAAGGCATCATACCACAAAGTATAAGCTCTGAGATGAGGGAATCTTATCTGGATTATGCTATGTCGGTTATCACGGCGCGCGCGCTTCCCGATGTCAGGGACGGTTTAAAGCCGGTGCACAGAAGAATTCTTTACACAATGCATCAAATGGGTCTCACTTCCTCATCCAAATTAAGAAAATCAGCTGCAGTAGTTGGAGATGTTATGGGTAAATACCACCCGCATGGAGACACAGCTTTATATGATGCGATGACTAAAATGGCTCAAGATTTTTCGCACAGGTATCCTCTTATCATAGGACAAGGTAATTTTGGATCAATTGATGGTGATCCGCCGGCGGCAATGCGATATACGGAGGCGAAGATGTCAAAACTCTCCGCGGAGCTTCTACGTGATTTGGAGAAAGAAACTGTTAGGTGGCGCCCGAATTATGACAGCACGAAAAAGGAGCCGATAGTCCTTCCGTCTGCTGTGCCCAACATACTCTTAAACGGCACTCTCGGCATTGCGGTGGGCATGGCGACGAATATTCCACCGCATAATCTTGGAGAAGTCTGTAGTGCTGTAATTGAACTTATAGACAACAAAGACGTCGTAACAGAAGATCTGCTCAAATACATAAAAGGTCCTGATTTTCCTACTGGCGGAATGATTTTCAGTCACAAAGACATTCATCATGCGTACTCAAACGGAAAAGGGGGAGTAATCGTCCGTGGTGAAGCGAACATATCAGAAGACAAGAAAGGGAATTTTAATATTATAATCACATCTCTTCCGTATCGCGTGAACAAAGCTGATCTATTGGTGAAAATTGCAAATCTTGTCCGCGATAAAAAACTGGACGGAATCAAAGATCTTCGCGACGAGTCAACGAAGGATATAAGGATTGTCGTGGAGATGAAAAGTGGAGCCCAGCCGCAGAAAATTCTCAACTATATCTACAAGCATACACAGCTTGAGGACATGTTTCATTTCAATACGGTTGTTCTTGTTGACGGAGTTCCGCAGACGCTTTCGCTGAAGAGAATTCTTGAAGAGTTTGTCTCGCACAGGCAAATTGTCGTGCGCCGCCGGAGTGAGTTTGACCTAAAGCGTGCGCAAGACCGCGAACATATTCTTTTAGGCTTGAAGAAAGCGCTTGACCATATTGATAAGGTAATAAAGACAATAAAGGCGTCCAAGGATGCGCCGGCGGCGCATAAGGAGTTGATGAGCATATTCAAGTTCTCCGAAAGCCAAGCAGCAGCGATTTTGGAAATGAAGCTTCAAAAACTTGCGGGACTTGAACGCAAGAAAATAGAGGATGAGCTTAAAGAAATACAAAAACTTATAGAAAAACTCAAAGAACTTCTCAGGAGTCCTAAGAAGATTCTTACAACGATAAAAAATGAGCTGAAAGAAATAATTGAAAAATATTCAGATGAGAGAAGAACAAAAGTTGTAAAAAGCGGAGTAAAGTCAATTTCAGCGGAGGATCTTGTGCCTGATGAGGAAAGCGTTTTGGTTTTGACAGCGGGCGGATACATAAAGAGGACAAATCCAGATGAATACAAAAAGCAAAAGCGCGGTGGAGTAGGAGTTATTGACCTGAATACAAAAGAAGAGGATTTTGTCACAACATTTTTGACAGCGAGCACTCACAGTGACCTGCTATTCTTCTCTGATAGAGGAAAAGTGTATCAGATGAAAATGTATGATGTGCCCGAAGGAAAGCGCGCCACAAAAGGCAAATCAATTATGAACTTTCTTTCTCTGCCTCAAGGGGAGAACATAACATCTGTTCTTGCACTGCCTAAAGAAATGAAAAAGAATGCACTCTCACTTATTATGATTACAAAAAATGGAACCGCGAAAAGGGTATCCGCGGAGAATTTCTACGATGTAAGGCGAAGCGGACTCATTGCAATCACACTCGGCAAAGACGATGCTCTTGTCTCCGCACTCCTTCTTGAAAAAAGAGATCAGGTGATGATTGCAACCTCCCGCGGCCAGTCAATAAGATTCAAGGGTTCCGACATTCGTGAAATGGGCAGAGGTGCGACAGGAGTCAGGGCGATAAAGACTTCAAAAGATGATGTAGTAATAGGTGCGGGTGTTGTTAAAGCGGACGATAATGCTGCTGAAATTTTGGTGCTCAGTGAATCAGGATACGGCAAGAGAACAAAGGTCAAAGAATATAAAGTCCAGAAAAGAGGGGGTTCCGGGATAAAGACCGCGAAAGTCACCGCAAAAACAGGAAATCTGATGGCGGCTCGTGTTATTGCAAGCGCCGATATTGGAGAGAGTGAACTTGTGACAATGTCCAAAAAAGGACAGGTGATACGGCTTGACCTCAAAGAAGTTCCTTCTTTGGGTAGGCAGACACAAGGAGTGAGAATAATGAAATTGCGTACCGGAGACAGTATAGCGGCACTCGTTTGTCTGTAAAATAAGTTGTATAATATAAATAATGTTCTCAAATCCAAAAAACAATATAATGCGACTTGGACTGAGAGAAGGAATGCACGTTGCTGATTTTGGAACTGGTTCCGGACACTATGCTCTTGCTACATCTCAATTAGTGGGAGATGCAGGGCGTGTTTATGCTATTGATATCCAGCAGGCACTTCTCAAGAAAGTAAAAAATTTGACAGCTTCTGAGCGCATACACAATATAGATACATTATGGGGAGACATTGAACAGCCCGGAGGCACGAAGCTTGAAGATGGATCGGTAGATGCGGTAATTATTGCAAACATTCTTTTTCAGGCTGAAGAGAGGAATAATATAATAGCGGAAGCGCGACGCATATTAAAGCCAAAAGGCAAAGTATTGGTTGTTGACTGGCTTGATTCATTTGCTGGCTTGGGTCCAAAATCGGAAGATATTATCAGAGAAAGCGAGGCAAGGGAAGTGTTTTCCGGAAATGGTTTTGAATTTGTTGAAAGATTTGACGCTGGCGAGCATCATTACGGTTTGATATTTATAAAATCATGAGCAATTTTAGAATTATAATAATAGCGGTATTTGCAATCTTTGCAGTTATTGGCGTTGTTGCCTTTTCTGGTATTGGCGGGGGAGAGGATAATGACATAGGCAAAGTTGAAATATGGGGCACTGCTCCGCAGAAGCTTATGGATGGCCTATTGAGCGACATAAACACAGAGAGTGACAATTTTGTGGGAGTCAGTTATACACAAAAAGATGAAAAAACATACGGAGATGTATTTGTAGAAGCTCTTGCATCCGACAGCGGACCTGATTTGTTTCTGCTCCCACATGACTCAATTGTACAATATCAGAACAAGATTATAGAAATCCCTTACAAGAATTTCTCGGAAAGAGAATTCAAAAATACTTTCATACAAGAAGGCGAATTGTATCTCACAGATAGTGGCGTGTTGGGGTTTCCATTTACTATTGATCCGATGATAATGTACTGGAACAGAGATATTTTTCAAAATACAGGCATAGCAGAACCTCCGCGATACTGGGATGAACTTTTTGTATTGAGTCCAAAGATTACACAGCGTGATTTGGCGTCCAACATTACAAGAAGTTTCGTTGCGCTTGGGGAATTTTCAAATGTAGAAAATGCAAAAGAAATTTTATCCGCTTTTATAATTCAGTCTGGCAATCCTATAATTGCTTCTGTAAACGGAGAGTTAAGATCTATAATTAGAGAGAACTCAGGCTTTACTACATCTCCGACAGAGGCGGCTGTGCGGTTTTATACTGAATTTTCAAATCCCGTAAAATCCGTGTATTCATGGAACAGGGCGCTTCCAAACTCTAAACAGCTTTTTGCTTCGGGAGATTTGGCAATTTATTTCGGATTTGCAAGCGAGCTTCCAGAGATAATCCGCATGAACCCCAATCTTAATTTTGATGTAAGTTCATTGCCTCAGCTCAGGGATTCTGACAGGAGGGTTACATACGGAAAAATGAGCGCATTTGCGGTTCCAAGGGCGTCCAGAAATCCCACAGGTGCGTTTATTGTTGGGCTATTGCTCACAGATATCAATAATATAGCAGTATTTTCTAGTGTAACAGGCCTTCCGCCTGTCCGCCGAGATCTTCTTGCGGGCAGGCCCTCAGATGCATTTGCCTCTGTTTTCTATGATTCTGCCCTTATCTCGAATGCTTGGCTTGAGCCCGATAGTACAGAAGCTGATGACATTTTCCGGAATATGGTTGAGTCAGTAACTTCCGGAAGAGCACGTTTGAGTGAGGCAATTCGTATAGCGGATGAAGAGCTTGATTTGCTTTTGCGTAGTCGGTAGTGTTGCTATAAAAGGATAAATACGTGATAATTTTAGTATGAAAAAGTTTAAAATATTTATTGGACAGTTGTTTCATTATTACTTTTGTTGTCTATAATATGAATAAGATATTCAATAAAAAAATATTAAATATAATTATTTTAACTACAATAATCACCATCTCTTTTTCTGTTGCGATGGGACCAGTTTTTGCTATTGATACACATTCAAGTAGAGGAACTAGTCCCGGGAAACAAACATCAGAGAGTAATCGAAAAAAACTCGACGAAGCAGGGAGGACAAACGGTGGCAGCTCTGAGCAAAAAACGGGAACTGGAATAAAAGATGCTGAGAAATTTAAGTTATATCAGGAGAATAAATCAAAACTAGAGGTTGGTGGTGAATCGGAAACCGAGCTTGAGTTGAGAAAAGATGGTATTAGTACTAGTCGTACTAGTACTGGTCGTAATAAACTTGAAAACCCGTTAAAGTTTGATACAATAAGTGATTTTTTAAATGCAATACTTGGCGTGGTAATATCTATTGCTACACCGATTGTTGTGCTTGCGCTCGTGTACTCTGGT
>DCWL01000015.1 GCA_002327585.1 Candidatus Phycocordibacter aenigmaticus | reverse complement strand
ATAGTATTTTATGAAAATGATATTATACTTGGTATGAAATATGGAAATGCGATTGGAAGAAATTTTACTCTTACAAATGAAGAGATAACTGTAACAGCACATCCTTATTTCTTTTCTGGAAACAGGAGAGTATCTTCCGATTTTGAATACGACTGGAGAATAGACGGCTCTTCTTTTCCAAGCTCTCCGGAGGATGAAAGCAGTATTGTATTAAGGCAGGTCGGAGAAGGGGAAGGCAGTGTGACTGTGGCACTTTCTATACAGAGCATAGACAAAATACTTCAGGCTGCCCGCGAGAGCTTTTCTGTAATTTTTGGAGTAGGCAAAGAGACACCTTTTAATTTTTAATTTATGAATAAGATATTCAATAAAAAAATAATATTTTCTGCATTCATACTATTTTGTATCTTTTGCGTAAACGGAGTTGATGTTGTAAATGCTGCACCTACACTAACAACAATCGCCAAGACACACACAGAGGAGGGGCTGGAAAAGTTAAAAACAACGAGTCCAAAAGTCTACAGCAGTATTTTGTCAGCAAACCCAGATAAATTGGAAGAGATCCGAAGAAAAAGAAAAGATGCAGAGGCATTAAAGGAAAAGGAAAAGCTGGAGAAAGAGCAACGCGAAATTGTCGAAGCTCCTTCCGAATTTAAAGCTCTTGAGCCGAAATTTTTTGAACAGGTTGGCGGCGATGCAGCTTTAAAAGATCCATCAGTATTTTTTAATAAACTGTTTCAATTTGGAATTATAATCGCGGGATTTCTATCTGTTGTAATGATTGCGGTAGGAGGAATACAATACATGAGTACAGATGCTGTGAGTAACAAAACCGAAGGAAAAGATAGAATCACATATGCGCTTTTGGGCCTTTTACTTGTGTTATTTTCATGGATTCTACTTTATACAATAAATCCTGATATTCTTAAGTTTAATTTGTTTGAAAAAAATTCCATAAACTCAAGTGAATCTATACTAAAAACAGAAACAGAATTCAGTGGTGGCAAAGGTGGCACATTTAGTGGCGGTGGTTATTCTGGATCATGGTAAGAGAAAAGAGGGGGACAATAAATCCCGATATTTTTAATTTTAAATTATGTTTAAGAAAATACTCATCACAATAGCGGTCATACTTATAATTGCAGTTATAGGTCTTTTCATCTGGGCTTTACTTATCTCAAGGCAAAGCGGTGGTGAAATTACGGTAGGGGAGTCATTTCAAGAACTTATATCATTCGGCGGAGTGGGGGATGATTTTTTCACAAGGCGTGGCACTAGTATATTTGACATAGATTCATCAGGGAGAGATGGTATCAAAGATGATGGAGATATTACTCTCTTGCGCTTAAGGCAGCTTACCAATTTTCCCGTGGCAGGCGCGACATTTGTGGAAAGCGAAGACGGAAAAACATTAATCAGATTTATTGTGCGGGAGAACGGGCATATCTTTGAAACAACTGCGGATTCTACGACTCAAAATAGAATTTCAAACACCACAATTCTGCGCATCTTCGATACAAACTGGCTCTCTGGTGGAGACGCATTTATCGCGAGGTTTTTAAATGAAGAAAGTTCTGAAATAGAGAGTTTTTATGCAGAAATTAGACAGAGTGAGACAGGGGGCGAGGGCGCGCTTGATGGCGTATTTTTGACAAAGAATATAAAAGAGCTTGCTCTTTCAGATAAAGACAAGATATTTTATCTTACGCCAAGCGGGGATGGTGCGGTTGGTATTATCTCAGACCCCGACGGAGACAAAAAGGTTCAGATTTTTGATTCGCCATTGTCAGAGTGGAATGTCGGGTGGCCTTCTGGGAATAAAATAGCACTTACTACAAAAGCTTCTTCTGACATACTCGGGTATCTCTATTTTCTTGATAGCAAAACAGAGAAGATTCAAAAGATATTATCCGGTGTGCGCGGACTTACGACTTTGGTCAATAAAGATGGCACCAAAGTGCTTTTTACCCAAAATGAAGGAAAACAACTTTTGTTAAGTACTCTTGATATAGAAGAAAATTCAATTACAGATCTGTCCATTTGGGCACTCTCAGAGAAATGTGTGTGGAGCAATATAGACGGGAATATTATATATTGCGGTGTTCCTAATATTATTCCCGAAGGAGAGGACCTTGATTTGTGGTATCAGGGCTTAACCACCTTCTCAGACAGCGTTTGGATAATTGATATAGAAACCCAAACTGCAGACATCTTAGCTAATCCTATAGATATAGCAGGTAGAGAAATAGATTTGATAAAACCTGTTTTATCACCAAATGAGGATTATCTGATTTTTATAAATAAAAAAGACTCCACTTTATGGGGCCTTCGGCTTGAATAAGGAATTAGAAATTTGGAATTAGGCGCAATCGTTTATAATTTTAACATTTTTATTCCTGATTTCTAATTTTTATATTTAAGCACGACTCTTCTCATTTTTCCCTCGCCTTCGGACTCAGTCTTGATTTCGCTGTCTTTCGCAAATGTCGCGTGAATAATCATTCTCTCATACGCATTCATCGGACTCATCTCCACGCTTGACTTAAACATCCGAGCGCGCTCGGCAAGAATCTTTGCCTGATTTTTCAATGTTTCCATTTTCTTTCCGTGGTAGCCGTTTACGTCAAGCAGAAACTGTATCTTGTTTTCCGGATTTTCTCCAGAGAGTTTTTTTTCAACAATTTTTTTTACAAGATGATTAAGCGCCCGCAGATTCTCCCCGTTGTTTCCTATAAGTACGCCGGAATCACTTGTTTTTATAAGAACAGTAGGATGTACATCATTTTCAAGCACTTCAATGCTCTCAAACTCTACAGTCAGTTTCTCCAGAAAATCTTTTGTGATTACTTTAAGCTCATCATTCTGATTTATTCCTTGTGGCGTTTTGTTATTGTCATCAATCATACTTATTGTCAACTTTCTTTAAAGCATTTTGGTTTTCATGCTTATTTTTTATCTTTTTTCTCACATATATTTCCTGTCCGATTGCAAAGAGATTGCTTGTTGTCCAATAAAGAGCAACTGCTACCGAGATTGCATATGCAACCGCAAATACTATAACTGGCATCACATATCTCATCTGAATATGAAAACTTCTTGCCAAATCCTCCTTTAGTGATGCTTTATCTTGCCTTGCTTTCATTGGAGGTAGGGAAAACTTGATTTGGAAATACTGTGTTACTCCGGCAAAAAGTGCCAAAAGCGCGCTTTTTGCGGAGACATCGATAAGTCCTATAAAATTCATATTTACTTTCTCTGGCTCTGAAATGAAAGAGTACAGTAATTCTGTATTTATCTCCGGAAGACCTCCACGAAAAAATACCCAATAAAGAGCAAAAATCACGGGAATCTGTACTAAAATAAGGAGAAATCCAGAAAAAGGATTCACCCCCTTTTCCTTGTATAAAGCCATTGTTTTTCGCGCCTGCTCCTGCTTGTCGTCTTTATGAGTCTCTTTCAATTTGGTGATTTCTGGCTCAAGCTGTTTTACGGCAAGCTGAGTTTTCACCATCTTCAGAGAGAATGGGAAAAGAACCAGTTTTACAAATACTGTAAGCAGTATAACGGCAATTCCAACATCTGCAAATGGCACGATACCAATCAGGAAAATAAGCCCATTGTATATAGGATTAAAAAATATCGTACTCCAAATTATTGAGAACATTTTGCTATTGTACCCTTTCTTGTCCTGCTCTTCAAGCGCAGCTTTACTTTTGACTCTCTAGAAACTGGAAAACTTTTTCGTTTGTGAGAACCGTCTCTATGTACACGCGAACATTCTCTGGTTTTGCATTTTTATAGTGTTCAAGAACATGACCAACCTCTCGTCCTATGTCTTCTTCTGGTATTTTGATATTTTCTTGGTCAGCGATTTTATTGAGTATGAGCTGTAATTTTGCTCTCTTTTCCGCATCTTTTTCCCACTCTGTCCGCAGATCACTCTCCGTCTTTTTGATTTTTACAAGATACTCATCAAATGAAATCTTCATACGCGAAATATCATCTCTGAACTGTGCAAGCATTTTATCAAGTTCGCTATCCACTATAATTCTGGGAAGATCAATTGCTAACTTCTCAATGATTTTTTCCACTATCTCTGCGCGTCTTTTTTCACGAGCTTTCATTTCTTTCTCTTTTTTCATATTTTCTTTTATTTTTGTTTCAAAATCTTTTACATCTTTGAAATCACCAAGAGTCTTTACGAACTCATCGGTTAGCTTTACTTCTTTTTTATCTCCACCAACCGGTGGATCTCCTTCTTTCTTCTGTGCAGCAATTCCCTTTTTTATCTGTTCTATTGCCTCTTTAACCTCCGTCTCTGAAACGCTAGAATTTTTATTGTCCAGAACAACACCCCCCGCAATTTTTTTGTAATCGGGGAGTTTTATTTCAGGTATAATTGCTGTTTTGATTTTGAATTCAACAGGATTTTTTGGTGCAATTTTTGTAATTATAATTTCAGGTCTTCCAATTACATGAATATCTTTATCCTTTACAATATTTGGATAAATATCAGTAAGGGCCATCCGAGCCTCCTCTTCAAGAATTGCCTGCTCTCCGATTTTCTCCACAAGCATATTCTCCGGGATATGACCCTTACGGAATCCTTTTATTTCAACACCTTTGCTAAGGTTGCCGATTGCACGCTCTTTATGTTTTGAGATAATTTTCTCCGGGATTTCAGCTTTTATTTCAATTTCAGAACTTCCAGTTTTTTCTATTTTCAGATTTGTATAATTTTTTATTTCAGCCATTTAAAAACTGAATTCCAAATCTATATTTTCAAGCTCTTTATCAAGATTTTCAAGATCGGTTGCATTAATATCGATTTCAATATCAGCTATCTCATCGGATGTGCTCTGTGTCTCAAGCTGCTTTACTGAAAGGTCTTCTTGACTTTCTATCTGCTCTGCGGTCAGACTTTCTTGTTTGTCTTTTATTTCTTGTGTATTAATTTGGGATCCCCAGTAATATAGCCCGCCGAAGATTATAATAACCACTATTATTGCAATACCTATCATAGGCCCAATAGATTTTTTTTGGGCTTCGCTTTGCTGTTGTGTGTTTAGATTTTGATTAGAATTATTTCCTTCCATGATAATTTCAATTATACACTAAATGTGTTTGTAATTGCTAATTGTTTTGAACAGGGGCTACTGCATCAGAAGCTACTTGTCCGATTTCCGTTTTTACCGCTTTAATTGCTTCAACAAGCGCTTTATGTGCACTTTTTACGCTATCTGTTGCGCTTTTTATAAGCTCTCTGACTTTTGTGAATGATTCTTTTGGATTATCCGTGTTAAGAACTCCACCCACGGCACCTTCAATTGAAGATATGCTATCGCGTGCTTTTGCTACTTCACTCTTTGTTATATCAAGCAGTACTTTTGCTTCAGATAAATCAAGGTCCCTATCTGCAAACTTCTCTTCAAGTTTTATGATTCGCGAATCAACTCTCTTGGAAAGTTTTGAAATTCTGTCTAAAGCGGCATTTAATCTCTTCGTAATTCTTTTTATGTAGGCCGTTACTCTTTTCTTTGCTTTTTCATTTAGCTTTTTCTTCCTTACTTCCTTTTTCTCAGCAAGTTTTTCTTTTGTGCCATCTCCCTTACTTCTTAGTTTCTTCCTTTTTTCCTCAAGATCTTCCTTCTTTTCTGCTTTAATTGCGCGTATATCTGATGCTTTATCTTTCACTTTTGCCTTATCTTTCACTTTTATTTTAACAGGATCTTTTTTGCTTCTGAATCTGTCCAGAAAACTTTTTCTTTCCTTTTTTACTTTCTCTTTAACCTTCTTTTGTTTTTCTGCAACATCACTTTTTTTGTCCTTTTTAAGACTTCTTGTTTCAACTTTTTTTTCTTTTATATTATCTCTTGTATTTTTAATCTGAATTCTTTTTACATCAACTCTTTCTTTTGTAAGAACTGGTTTTGTTTTTACAGCGTCAGTTACAGCTGTTGCACTAACTTCTGTATCCTCCTGAGCGTATGCAAATGAAAAACTGAACAAGAATACTGTTGTCAATAATGTAAATATAATATATTGTTTCATATTTCTGTATATTTAGTTAAGCTAATAACTTTATATTATTTAGTATACACCTATATACCAGATTAAAACAAGAGCTGTTGATTTATATGTTAAAAAAACGTCACAAAGACAGTAGCAACAAGAATCGTTAGCTTAATCACTATATTTAAGCTTGGTCCGCTAGTATCTTTTTTTGGGTCCCCAACGGTATCTCCAATGACAGTTGCAAAATGGGTGGCACTCCCTTTGCCTCCATGCAGCCCTTTTTCAACAAGTTTCTTTGCATTATCCCACGCACTGCCTGAGTTTGATTGTTTAATGCCAAGCAAAACGCCTGTAACCAATGTACCTGCCAGGGACGCTCCAAGTGCTTCACTTCCAAGTATAAGGCCAACCAAGATAGGTGTTGAAATAACAATCAGTCCCGGTATTATCATTTTCTTTAAAGCTGCTTTTGTTGCAATATCAATACTTCTGTTGTAATCGGGCTCTTTTTTCCCTTCCATAATTCCCTCGATTGTCCTAAACTGCCTTCTTACCTCTTGCGCAACTTTAAGTGCAGTATCCCCGACAGCAAGCAGGACGTATGAAGAAAATAGATAAGGTATAAGAGCGCCAATAAAAAGACCAATCATAACTTTGAAATTTAGCAAATTGACCATACTCAAACCTGCTTCTTGGGCAAAAAGTGTTAAGAGAGCAAGCGCAGCAAGAGCAGCACTTCCAATTGCAAATCCTTTTCCGATAGCTGCAGTTGTGTTTCCCGCAGCATCAAGTTCATCAGTTACATTCCTTACTTTTTTCGGAAGACCTGCCATTTCAGCAATTCCACCTGCATTGTCAACAACAGGGCCAAAAACATCAATTGCCATAATTATTGCAGCCAGGGCCAGCATGCCAACACCCGCCATAGCCACCCCATATATACCTGCAAAGATATGTGAAATGTAAATTGCTGCCATTAAAATTCCAACTATGCTGAATGTTGATCTTTTACCTACACTCAGTCCATGAATGATGTTTGTAGCCGCTCCTATCTTGGAGCTTTCTACTATGCCTTTGACAGGCCTGAAATTATAGCTCGTGTAATATTCTGTGGCCTTTCCCAAACCTATTCCAGCCAGAACACCAATAACTACTGCAGCAAATACATTAAGATTGGAGAAAAAGAAGCCATTTAGTATAAATACAATACCTATCATTACTGCGCATGTGATAAGAAAAGCATTTGCTAATACTCTGCTCGGTTTTTTTGATTTTATGTTGGAGAAAAATGTGCCGAAAATTGCGGCAAGAATTCCTGCCGATACTACAAATATAGGGAAAATAAATGCTGCAGTGTCAAATATCTGTTCTACCGCAGAATCACCGACTTTTATGAGTGCACCTATAGCCATTGCTGCAACAAGATTAACAATTAAAGAATCAAATAAGTCAGCTCCCATTCCAGCAGTATCCCCTACATTGTCCCCGACATTATCTGCTATAACAGCAGGATTTCTCGGGTCATCCTCAGGAATTTTTGCTTCAATCTTGCCAACCAGATCAGCTCCTACATCTGCAGCTTTTGTATAAATTCCTCCCCCAACTCTTGCAAACAGTGCAATTGAAGCAACTCCAAAAGAATATCCAAGAAGAGCTTCTAGGTTATTTGGAAATACAGAAATTATTATTAAAAGTCCTACAATACCGATTGTAACAAGACCTAAGCCGACTGTTGAGCCTGCATAAAGACTTACTTTTAGGCTTTCATTCAAACTCCTCCTCGCAGCATTTGCGGCTCTTACGTTTGCCCTTACAGATCTGCTCATACCTAAAAAACCTGCAAAAGCAGAACTAAAACTTCCAATAATAAATGATATTGCACTTGGCAATCCAAAAAGGAAACACAATGCAATGCTGGTAACTATAACGAATATTCCTATATAACTATATTCTACTTTTAAAAATTGCATCGCGCCCTTTTGGATAAGCTCTGCAATATGTTGCATTTTTTCAGTGCCAGGAGATTCTCTCATTACTTTCCTGTTGAAATAGAACATGAAAGCAACCGAAAAAATAATTGTTACATAAATAAAATACATAATCACTTTAAATCTAATTTTTCATCAGTTTCTTCTGTCAGAGCTTCCCCTTTTGCCGACTTAATATCTATTTTCCACCCCGTAAGTTTTGCGGCGAGCCGTACATTCTGACCGCCTTTTCCTATTGCAAGCGACTGCTGGTCTTCAGAGACCTCCACGACGGAACTTTTTTCATCCTCGTTTATTTCAACATTTATGATTGTTGCCGGCGAAAGAGAATCTTCAATAAACTGTACAGGGTCTTCTGACCATTCTATCACATCTATTTTCTCACCTCCAAGCTCGCTCATCACTGTTGATACGCGGACTCCGCGCTGGCCTACCAAAGAGCCCACAGGGTCTATGTGCTCGTCGTTTGAGAAAACCGCAATTTTTGAACGTGACCCCGCCTCGCGTGCAACTGCTTTTATTTCAACAATTTTACCTCCAAGCTCAGGTGTTTCTATTTCAAAGAGTTTTTCCAAAAATTTTGGATGTGAGCGGGAAAGCCGCAGAAACACTCCCCGCGGAGACTCTTCTACTGAATAGAGATATGCTCTTATTCTCTCTCCTTGCTTGTACCTCTCTCCGCGAATTTGTTCATCATACTGCAGAAGTCCTGTAGCACGTCCGAAATCCACATATATATTGCCACGTTCAATCCGCTGGACTGTTCCGTTTACAATCTCCCCCTGCCTCTGACCGAATTCATCCAAGACAGATATTTTTTCTGCTTCCCGTATTTTCTGCATGATAATCTGCTTTGCGGTTTGTGCCGCAATGCGCCCGAAATCATTCTTCATTTCAAGCGGAAACACGAGCTCATCGTCAACTTTTGAATCCTTTTTGATTTTTACCGCGTCCTTAATAAAAATATGATGTTCTGGATTGAAGCGCACACGCTCATCTGCCTCGTCTGTTTCCTTCTCTGTCTGTGAAGGCAGTTCATCCTCCATTTTCACCTGAGATTTATCAACAACAATCTTCACTTGATAAAACTCCGTCTTTCCGGAATTAATGTCAAATTTTGCACGTATGATCTGCCCGCGCTTACCGTGCTCTTTTTTGTATGCTGTCGCAAGAGAAGATTCAATTGCTTCTATTGTTTTCTCCCGCGGAATGCCACGCTCTTGCTCAAGCTGGTCTATGACCGAATTTATTATTTTTAAATCAAACATGGTAATTTTTTTTCTGAAAAACGCCCGCTTTCAGGCGGACGCTATACTTACATTTAATAACATAAATAAGTATACACAACTCAATTTATATGTCAATATATTTTATATATGGAAAGAAAATATTGGATAAGAATTTTGATACTCGCTTTACTTTTAATTGGTTTTTATTTCGCATATACATATTTCTTTCTCTCAAGCGATGATAAGGAAATAAGCCAAGAGCAGATTAATAAGAATATAGAAAGCATATTGGGGGATCTAAACTCTCTTGAAAACTTGGAAGATATTGACGCTAGAAACGGATTTTGGTACGCATCGGGAGACGGACTCGGAGGAGAAGGCATATTTTATTTCAACTTATTGGAGGCGGCAAAGAAAAACCTTTCTGAAAGACAGCTCGCTGATTTTTACAGGCAAGTCGAAGAATCCAGAATAATCCCAAGGAAGAATATGCGCTTTGTCAGAGAAGAAGAGCTTCCCGACTCTATACAGTTTCATAATGGCATCCATTCTTTTTCGTCCCGCGTGGATTCAAAAACGGCCGAATCATATTTAAAGGAAAAACTCTCCACTGACGATTATACATCAGATGATCTCTTTAAACTCGGATATCTTTCCGGCCTTGAAGGCGATTACGATAAAAGGGACGAATTTCACACGCGCAATTGCAGAGAGTTCGGAGAGGAATGCGAGAGCAACAATATAGATATTAAAATCATGGGGAAAGTTGAAAATGGAGAGGGCAATCCAATCCAGTCCGCGAAAGTGGAGATTTTAAGCAAAGGTGGCACGGGGTTCGTTTTTACAGATAAAGACGGATTGTTCGAACTCTTGACCGAAGCAAAAGAGATGGAGAAAGTCAGATTAAAGGCATCCAAAAGAAATTTTTCGGATGGCATCTCAAGCTTTTTCGTCTTAAGCAAAGATAAGAAAGAATATATATCTGACAAAATTATTCTTGAAAGTCCGATTGGAATCATTACCATAGACAATACGTCAGGAACTGTAACCGGTAAAGAAAATTTCATAAAAGACGGAGATGTATTTGTAGTAAAAACATCCCAAAGTATTTACGAAATTCCTTTTAATTCTTTACTGAGATCAGACGGGACAACATACTTTGGCGAGGCGGATGTTTATTTATATGAATTCACTAAAGATACAATACCTGAGAGTTTGACGACAGTGGACACATTTGACCAAGTTATCGGCTATGCGGGCAACCTTATGGAAACATTCGGCATGCCTTATATCCAGTTTTTTACTCCCGATGGGCAAGAGCTCCAGGTTAAGAAAAAAAATCCAATAGGCATAAAATACCGCATCTTTCATATGAAAGATCTCTTTGAAGATTCTTATGGGACGCATAAGTTGCTTACTAAAGATGATATGAAGCTATTGGTTGATATTTCAAAACAAAGGGGCGGATATCCCATTGACAGGCAGTTTCTGATTGATAATAGACTTTTCCACTTTCCTGCATGGTGGGTCTTTGACAGGGGCGCAGGTGTCTGGAATAATGAAGGTATGAAAATACTTAATATTAATGGTCTCATTGAAACAATCTTTTACACTACTAAATAAATAAAATTAATATGAAAAATATACATCCCCTTAATCTTTTTGGTCAGAATAAAATTGTTTCAGTTATTATTTTAATCATTGTAATAACGGCAGTCGTTTTGACTGTGCGGCAGTATACAGGAGCCAATACTGACCGTATATGCGTCCGAACTGTGTCTGATGAAAGCCAGTGTTCAAATGGAAGTTGGGGCAACTGGACAGTTATCTCGCAAGAGACTAACGATGGGATTACCACAACGACGGAAGAGAGAACCTATATGGGTACAAGAAGACTCCAAAATACCATACAGTTTGTAACATCAATCCATAATTACAGCTGTTCCATCGGAGGAGGAAGGGTGACTATGACATCAGAGGTTGCTGTGTGCCAGGTGATTGAAACAAGAGTGGCTACAAGTGGAGGGGCTGGAGGGGTTGGAGGCAGCGGAAGCGAAGTTGGTACAGACGAGCTTGAACCAGTAACGACAACAACAACGAGTGAGTTTACAGCTCCTACGACGGTAACTGTTACAGAGACAGTAACATTGCGCACCATAGAAGCCGATTTTATGTGTTCGATTAATAAAGAAGATTGGAGAGGGTGCGAAGAGGAGATAAAAGTCCCCAAAAGAACAACGCCAATATATCTGAAAAGCTTTGTTGAAAGTGCAACTTCTTGGGATTGGTGGATTGAAGATAATAAGGAAGTGCCTCTTTCAGAAGGACAATCAATCGGGACATTCCAAAACCCTAATTCAGAGATGACGCAGATGGATTTGGAATACGGTGCAGGAAATATATTTACAAAAGAAGTCACTCTTTCTGTAGAAGGAGAAGACCGCTTCGGACTCTCGGCAAACGGCTCTGCAACAAAGACTCTCAATATCACTATTGTAGATATTCAATATATGGAGATTTAAAATATGGAGGAAGAAAACCCACAGAAAAATAATTTTCAAGACCAAAGCCAAAATATTGGGCAGACCGATTTGCACAAAAAATATCCCATTCTTTTATTCGTTATTCTTGCAGTAGTACTTGCTGGTGCCACGTTTTTTCTCTATATATTTTCCAAAAGCTCTGATTTAGTTGAGCCTGAGGCCAAAGAAACTTTCTCTAAAGAAGAAAAACTTGTAATTCTGGAGGGACTGGCAGGCGACCCCGAAAATATTCCGTCAATTCAAGAGAGAAAAGGAATTTTAAACAACCTTATAGAAAGCAGAGCAGATGACCTACGCGATTATTCAGAGGAAGAAAAGCTTCAGATTCTCCAATCTCTGGAACAGCAATAATGACTTTTTAACTCTATAAACTTTATGAATTTTTTAATTAAAAGTGCACATAATATACTTCTCGCAATCGCGGCATTGCTCTTTATAGCGGTTCTTTTCTACGGGGCATTTTTTGCAAATGGTGTAGATACGGCGAAAGCAGGAAGTGTGCAAAATATGTCAGGATGGGCGTGGAGCGACAATATCGGGTGGATTTCATTTAATTGTACGGACACAAACTCATGCGGGACAGTTGATTACGGAGTTAATGCCGTGGCAAACGGTAATCTCTCTGGCTATGCATGGAGCGACAATGTCGGGTGGATAACTTTTAATGAAAGCGATTTATCAGGATGTCCATCAGGTGAATGTACCGCAAAACTTATAGATGACAATCTGTTAGGATGGGCAAGAGCATTATCGTATGGAGATGAATGGGACGGATGGATTAGCTTAAATGGTCCGAATTACGGAGTTGTGAAAAACGGAAATAGTCTCAAAGAGTTTGCATGGGACGCAAGCGCTATAGAGGACAAACAAATAGGTATTGGCTGGATTGAATTTGATTCTTTATTTGGAGGTGTTGTATTTTCCTCCCAAAATGATCCAACTGTTGATATCTCCGCGGATCCTACATTGATATTTTCTGGCAACAATTCAACACTCAGCTGGACAAGCACTAATGCCACGTCCTGCGATGCGAGTGTAGGGTGGAGCGGCTCAAAAGAGCTCTCAGGCAATGAAGTGGTTGGTCCAATTACAAACGATACTGTGTATTGGCTTACATGTACCAATGAGCTTTCTTCAGCCAGCGATAGTGTAACTGTATTTATAGACACTTCAACTCAATGTTCAGATGGCATAGATAATGATGGAGACGGGCAGACGGATTATCCTGAAGATACAAGCTGTTCAAATGACGCTGGAGACGATGAATCAATACCCGTTTGCGGAAACACCGTATGCGAGACAGGAGAAAGTGCCGGAAACTGCTCTTTGGATTGTGGCCCTGTACAGTTTGAGGAATTTTAAATAAATTATTAATGCATGAAAAAACACATCACAAAATTCCTAATTCTAACAATCATTCTAAC
>DCWL01000008.1 GCA_002327585.1 Candidatus Phycocordibacter aenigmaticus | reverse complement strand
TCAAGTTCGCAGATGGTGTGACACGTATCGCAAACTTGGTTGTTGAGAATCTCATAATCGGAAGCGCCGAGAAGCCAAACGGCATCACGCTTTACGATGAGGTAACAGGCGAGCCGTACTGTGTCAAAATGTTGAATGGCTCACTTACGCCAACCTCAGGCGCCTGCTCAGTTACTCTGGACTTAAATGAAGGAAGTGCCTCAACCACGCCATCTGGCGGAACAGCAACCTCAACACCATCAGGAGATACTCAGCCCCCTGTTATAACAATAAACGGCAACAATCCAGCAAACATTAACATCGGAGACACATACGCAGACCTTGGAGCAACTGTAACAGACAATGTTAATGAAAACCTAGGACTCAAGACATTCCTTGACGATATTGAAGTAAATCAAATAAGCATAAACACAGCATCATCAACCACATACACAATCTCATACACTGCAACAGACCAAGCAGGGAACACTGCTACATCAACACGAACGGTAATAGTAAACGACCCCAACTCAGTAGCGACAGACTCTTCAACAGGCTCCCAGGATAGCCCTGCAGCAGAACAGACAGAACAGGCTACTTCAACACCTCAGACAACAGCTGAAGAGCAAACACCCGAGACAACCGCTAATGCAACAACTACACCGCAAACATAATCAATTTCCAATTTAGGTCCAACCTAAATTACCTTTGTTATTTTCAATTTCACAAATCTATTGCTATAATATTTATATGAAAAAAATCAGAATTGCGATAAACGGTTTCGGGCGGATTGGGAGAGCATTTTTTCGGGTTGCCAAAGATGTGCCTGAACTTGAGATAGTTGCTATAAATGATTTATGCGATGCAGAGAACATTGCGTATCTTTTGAAATATGACAGCGCTTACGGAAAAAGTAATTTTGATGTGTCTGTAAAAGGAAAATCTCTTATTACCGAAGGAAAGGAAATTTTGTCTTTAGCACAGAAAGATCCTTCAAAACTTCCATGGAAGGATTTGGATATTGATATTGTTGTGGAGTCAACCGGAGCTTTTACTTCTTATGAGAAATCAAAAGCGCATCTGGATGTCGGAGCGAAAAGAGTTGTTGTAACAGCTCCTGTAGAAGACGCGCCACCTGCGGGAATTTCTGGAGAGACTGTCCTGATGGGAGTAAATGATAATGCACTTGAGACTTGTGATATAAGTTCAAACGCGTCCTGCACCACAAATGCAGGAAGTCCTCTTCTTGCGATTTTAGATGAAAAAATAGGAATTGAAAAAGCGATGTTGAGCACTGTTCACGGCTATACTTCAACCCAGAATTTGGTTGACGGACCTAATAGACGCGACATGCGCCGTGGCCGTGCCGCGGCGGAAAATATCGTGCCTTCTACCACAGGGGCAGCTGTCGCAACAACCAAAGCAATACCAGAGCTTGAAGGAAAATTTGACGGCATGGCTCTTCGAGTGCCTGTTGCACTCGGCTCTATTGTAGACATTACATTTGTCGCAAAGAAAAATACAAGTGCCCAGGAAGTAAACAAAATACTTGAAGATGCGACAGGGCAGGAGAAATGGAAAGGGATTTTCACGACAACAAAAGAGCCGATTGTCTCGTCAGACATTGTAGGAAATACTCACGGCGCCATTGCGGATTTATCATTCACAAGAGTTGTTGACGGCAATCTCGTGAAAGTGCTTTCGTGGTATGACAATGAAATGGGATACGCAAACACTCTTGTTAAACACGTAATCGCAAGTGCTAAACACCTGCAATAATTTTCAATTTTCAATCAAAATGAAAATACTATTTGCGACAGATCATGCCGGTTTTGAGTTAAAAGAAATTCTTATTCCGTTTGTAAGATCTCTCGGATACGAGGTGGAAGATTATGGTGCATATGAATATGACGAGAATGACGACTATCCGGATTCAATCTCAAAAGCTGCAAATGAGATCTCCAAAGATCCTGACAACTTGAAAGCAATCATACTCGGCGGGTCGGGACAGGGAGAGGCGATTGTCGCCAACCGTTATCCGAATGTCCGCGCAATTGTTTTCAACGGACAATGCGAAGCATCTGAAGGAATGAAGGTTCCGAATGAAATTGTTATTTCGCGGCAGCACAATGATGCGAATATAATTTCTTTGGGCGCGCGGTTCCTGAATAAAGAAGCGGCAAAAGAAGCTGTTAAGCTCTGGCTTGAGACACTATTTTCGGGTGAGGAAAGGCATGTGAGGAGAATTGCAAAGATTAAAGAGATAACAGATTCAATTCATGGCTGAAATAGAAGTAATTCCGGCAATAATGCCAGAGAGTTTAAATGATTTGAGCGAGAAGCATTCTCGTGTCAGTGATTATGTTGGAATAGTGCAGATTGATGTAATGGACGGAAAGTTTGTGCCGTCCGTAAGCTGGCCGTATCTCCAAGGATTGTCTTTGGACAAGATTGATTTTGATTTTGAAGTTGATTTGATGGTTGAAAATCCGGAAGAAGTTGTGGAGGACTGGATTAAAGCAGGCGCAAAAAGAGTAATCGTACATATAGAAAGTACAGAAAATATTGAAAATGTTTTTTTAAAGATTCCAAGTGACATTGAAGTTGGCATTGCACTCAACACTGAAACGCCCAACGAGAAAATTTATCCTTTAGTAGAGAAAGTTGATTTCGTGCAGTTTATGGGGATTGAAAAAATTGGATATCAGGGACAAAACTTTGACGAGAGAGTGCTCGATAAGATCTCCGATTTGCGCGGAGAATTTAATAGGACTATAATAAGCGTTGACGGAGGCGTTAATTTAGAGACTGCGTCGCAACTTATTAAAGCGGGCGCGAATCGGTTAGTATCGGGCTCCGCAATTTTTAAAAACAAAGATATAGGCGAAGCAGTAAAACAATTACAAAATGTCAGACATTCACGATGAAAAAATAAAGGAACTTGAAATCAAAGCAAACGGTGTTCGCCAGACGGTCATTGAAATGCTCACAGAGGCTGGTTCTGGGCATACTGCGGGCTCCTTAGGGATGGCGGATATTTTCACCGCTTTTTATTTTCATATTCTAAATCACGATCCAAAAAATCCTGACTGGGAAGAGCGAGACAGATTAATACTTTCAAACGGGCACATTACTCCTGTTCGCTATGCGGCAATGGCGCATGCCGGCTATTTCCCGATAAAAGAGACATTGACGCTTCGCAGGCTCGGCTCACGTTTCCAGGGTCATCCGGAGCGCGAAAAGCTTCCGGCAATTGAAACAACATCGGGGCCATTAGGGTCAGGGCTTTCTCAGGCGGCGGGTATTGCACTAGGTGGCCGAATGGACAGAAAAAAATTCAGAACTTACTGTTTTCTCTCAGACGGAGAGCATGATGCCGGAAATACTTGGGAGGGAGTGATGTTTGCGGGGAAAAATAAACTTTCAAACTTAACCGCAATAATTGACAGAAACAATATTCAGATAAACGGCATGACAGAAGATGTAATGCCCTTAGAGCCATTGCGCGAAAAGTATGAGGCATTTAACTGGCATGTGATTGATATTGACGGGCATAATATAGAAGAGATTGTAAATGCGACAGAGCAGGCAAAAGCAATTTATGAAAAGCCGACTGTAATAATTGCACACACGATTCCAGGCAAGGGGATAAAAGGAATTGAGTTTGATTATCTCTGGCACGGCAAACCTCCAAAGCCGGAGGAGGCTAAAAAGTTTTTGACGGAACTACGGACCCTTGGAGGAAAGATTAAGAGTGAACATCAGTGATATGATAAACAAACAAGCAAAACTCGTAGATAATATTTTTGACAAAGATTCAATTGAAAGAGGCCCAACCCGTGATGGTTTCGGCAAAGGACTTGTTCAGGCAGGGGAGAAGGACGAGAGAGTCGTTGCGCTTTGCGCTGATTTGTTGGAGTCAACAAGGATGCAGTGGTTTGCCGAGAGATTTCCGGAGCGTTACATTGAAATAGGCGTCGCAGAGCAGAACTTGGCAACCGTAGCATCAGGTCTTGCAAATTACGGCAAGATTCCTTTTATCGCATCTTATGCGGTATTTTCTCCTGGGCGAAACAACGAGCAGATTAGGACGACGATTTCACTGAACAATGTGCCGGTAAAAATTGTTGGCTCGCACGCCGGAGTCTCAGTGGGACCTGACGGAGCGACTCATCAGGCACTTGAAGATATTGCACTAATGCGTGTTCAGCCGAATATGACGGTTACCGTGCCTGCCGATGTTGAGGAAGCACGCAAGGCAACCATTGCCGCGGCAGAGTATGACGGGCCGGTCTATATTCGCCTTGCACGCGAGAAAAGCTCGATGTTTACAACCCCCGACACTCCGTTTGAAATCGGCAAAGCACAAATTTTCTTTGAATCTGAAGAAGCACGAGTCGCAATTATTGTATGCGGAAATCTCGTACACAATGCGCTTTTGGCTGCAGATAATCTGGAGAAAGATGGAATCGGGACAATTGTTTTAAACAATCACACTATAAAGCCGATGGACAACACGTCCGTTATTGAAATGGCAAAAAAAACAGGAGCAGTTGTCACGGTAGAGGAACATCAAATTGCAGGCGGAATGGGATCTGCTGTTGCAGAGGTGCTGGCAGGTGAACATCCTGTCCCGATTGAATTTGTGGGAGTGCATGATCAATTTGGCCAGTCCGGAGATCCAGATGAGCTAATTGAGCATTACAACATGGGAGTAGAGGAAATTATAAGTGCCGTAAAGAAGGTTATAGAAAGAAAAGCTTGAAATTTAATTTATTTTTATCGGCTTGTAATTCTCCGGAGCTTCAGCAAGGAACTGCTGAAGTTTTTCTTTTGTAAGAAGTCCTTCTTGCGCGCCAACATACTGCACTACCGACATTGAATTTACCGGCCCGAACATAAGCGCATCAGGAAGTGTTTTGCCGAGCGCAAGAGCCGAAGTTACGGTGGAAGAGAATGAATCGCCGGCTCCTGTTCTGTCAGTCGGCGGCTTTGGGTCAGGATACATCGGCATTTGCCAGTAGTCGCTTCCGTCGTATGCAAATGCGCCTTTTGGCCCGTCTGTTATTACAACAATTTTTGGACCGAGCGCATGTATACTTTCTAATAATTTTTTTATGTCGCTCTCTTGGGTTTTTAATATCCTCTGCGCTTCCTGAAGGTTTGAGAAGAAAAGGTCGGATACTTCGTAAATATCTTTTAATTTTTCATATCCCAGCTGCATCTGGAATGTTCCAGGCTGGAATGCAAGATTGACTTCAGGATCATCTTTTACATACTTTGCAATTTTGCTATGGAAAGGTAAAGAATTTTCTCCCAAAGATGAGAGATAAATCCATTTTGGCTTTCCAATATCTGGGAGTTCATATGGATATTCATGATGTTTTACCAAAATAGTCCTTTCTTCCTCGTACCACAGCACATAATGATAATTACTCTCTTTCCCAACGTGCACTTTCACAAAATTTGTATTGATGCCCTCTCTCTCAAGCGCCTTAATCACTATTTTTCCATTATAATCATCTCCCAGATTTGTCACAATTGCAGAGTTAAGTCCGAGCCGGTGTGCGGATACAGCGGCGTTGGGGCTATTACCCACAGCAGGCACTTCTGTGACGGATTCATATTCAATCTTGTCCCCGAAGTTAAGGCAGAGATTAGTCTTGCGCTCCTCAGCGTCTTTTTGGATTCTGGCGTCGCCTGCAGAGAGGCGTATAAATGCATCTGTTGTAATATCGCCTATAGCGACAAAATCGAGTTTTTCCATAGTGATCGTATTATACCACAAGAGAATTATTTATGATAAAATATACAGATGAAGAGTCTACGAGAAACAATAGAAGAAGCCGAATCAGAAAGAAGAGCTTTGGGGCACTTTAATATATCTGACACGGAGATGCTAAAGGGCATTTTCTCTGCGGCACAAAAGCTGAAACTTCCTGTAATCATCGGAACATCAGAAGGAGAGAGAGATTTTATAGGGATACGGCAGGCAGTTGCGCTTGTTAAGAGTTTGCGTGAGGAATATGACTATCCTATTTTTATAAATGCAGACCATACTTATTCACTTGAGAGGGTAAAAGAGGCGGTGGACGCAGGATACGATATGGTTGTTTTTGACGGAGCTAAACTGACATTTGAAGAGAATTTAAAAATTACCAAGGAATCTGTTGAATATGCAAAAAGTGTTAATCCCAATATCCTTATTGAAGGTGAATTAGGGTATATTGGAAAATCATCAAAGCTTCTGGATAAAATTCCTGAAGGTGCGGAGATTACAGACGAGCATTTGACAAAACCGGAGGACTTGGAGAAATTTGTGAAAGAAAGCGGAGTCCAACTTATAGCTCCTGCGGTAGGGAATCTTCACGGCATGTTAAAAGGGGCCAGTAATCCGGCTCTAAATATAGCTAGAATCAAGGAATTGAAAAATGTCAGCAATGTGCCGATGGTTCTTCACGGCGGTTCGGGAATTTCAGATGAAGAGTTTTCAAGCGCCATTGATTCAGGGATATCTGTCGTTCATATAAGTACTGAGATTCGGGTAGCATATAGGAGCGGGGTAAAGATATCACTTCAGGAAAATCCTGATGAAATCGCACCGTACAAATATATGAAAGAAGCAGTGCTTCATGTAGAGAAAGTAGCAGAGAAAAGATTAAAACTATTTAGTAAAATATAATATGGCAAAAGTTTTTATAACAAGAAAAATTCCGGAAGCGGGAATTAATCTTTTGAAAGAAAAAGGATACGAAGTTGATGTAAGCGAAAAAAGCGGAGTACTCACAAAAGAAGAACTTGTAGAGGCTCTCAGCGCAAAAGATTATGACGCGGTTCTTTCTCTTTTAACCGACAAGATTGATGCGGATATATTTGACGCAGTACCGACTGCAAAGATTTTTGCAAACTATGCGGTCGGATTTGGCAACATTAATGCAGAAGAGGCAAAAAAAAGAGGAATTGCTGTAACAAATACACCTGGCGTTCTTACTGATACTGTCGCCGAACACACATTTGCTTTAATTCTTTCAATTACATCAAGAATTGCAGAAGGCGATAGGTATACTCGTGCTGGTAAATATGAAGGGTGGGCGCCAGAACTTTTACTTGGAATGGATCTTAGGGAAAAGACTTTAGGTATAATCGGAGCGGGAAGGATTGGTTCGCAAGTTGCTAATATAGGGACAGGAGGGTTTGGAATGAAAATAATTTATTTTGATATTAAAAGAAATGAAGAATTTGAAAGGCAAACTGGCGCTGAGTTTCGCGAAAATGTAGAAGATGCTTTGAAGGAAGCCGATGTTATTACACTTCATGTCCCGCTTCTTGATTCAACTCGGCACTTAATAAATAAAGAGCGACTTCAGATAATGAAACCGACTGCATATTTGATAAATTCATCACGCGGGCCGGTGATTGATGAAAAGGCGCTTGTTGAGGTTCTGCGTGATAAAAAGATTGCCGGAGCGGCGCTTGATGTATTTGAAGATGAACCAAGGCTTGCTCCGGGACTCTCTGAACTTGAAAATGTTGTTTTGACACCCCATATCGCATCGGCAACTAAAGAGACAAGAAGCAAAATGTCTGAGATGGCGGCAGGTAACATAATAGAGTTTCTTGAAGGAAGAACTCCTCCGAATATAATTTGATTTTTTGTCTTAAATTGTTATACTCCAGAGCATGTTAGAGTTAAAGATAGAGAAAAGGGAAAAAATAGGAAAATCGCGAGATTTAAGAAAAGTAGGGAAGTTTCCTGCTGTTTTTTACGGTGGAAAAGAGAAATCCACACCAATCTCTATTCCTTACAAGGACTTTGAAAAAGTATGGAAGGAAGCGGGCGAGTCAACAGTCATTGCGCTCAGGGGAGTGGGGGAACCAAAAGAAGCTCTTATTCATGATATTGATATTGACCCAGTGACAAGTATTCCGCGACATGCAGATTTCTATATTATTGAAAAAGGCAAGAAAGTACAGGTTAAAGTACCACTTGAATTTACAGGAGAGGCTCTTGCTATCAAAGAGCTTGGAGGAACGCTTGTTAAAGTGCTTCATGATATTGAAATTGAAGTTACTCCAAAAGATTTACCGCAACATTTGGATGTTGACATATCAGGACTCGTTGATTTTACAAGTAGAGTATTTGCTAAAAATATCAACTTGCCCCAAAGCGCAGAACTTATAACCAAACCGGATGAAATCGTAGCACTTGTTACAGAAGCAGTTGAAGAGATAGAAGAAGAAGTTGTCGAAGCTCCCGACCTTGAGTCAATTGAAGTGGAGAAGAAAGGTAAAGAGGAAGCTGAAGGTGGAGAAGAAATCGTAGAAACTAAAGAAGCAGCTCCTGAGTCCAAAGTAAAAAAAGAGAAATAGATATAGAAAATTGGTATAATAATTTTATGAATCCTGCACGGAATTTAGGATTAATTTTAATTTTTATTGTTCTTGGGATGGCGTTTTCTGCGCAGATTATTTATGCCCAAGTTGACGGGAATAATGTTGCCGCACGTCGTGCTCAGCTTGAAAGAGATCTTGCCCAACTTGAAACAGAAATTCAGGGACAACAATCACTTCTTCAGGACAAACAGCGCGAGCGCGTGTCATTTGAACGCGATGTTGCTATTTTGGACGCGCAAATAGAGAAAGCGCGACTCTCAATCAGAGCCCGTGACCTTATCATAAGAAAACTCGGGCAGGATATTACTGGAAAAGAAAATGTAATAGGAGGCCTTAATGATAAGCTCGGAAGAGAAAAAGAATCGCTCGCCCAACTCTTGCGCAAGACAAATGAGATTGACAACATTTCTCTGGTGGAGATTATTTTGGGAAACCAGAATATCTCGGATTTTTTTGAGGACTTGGACACATTTGATTCAATAAAAGTCGCACTTACGGACTCGTTTGTTGAAATTGAAGACACAAAGACAGATACCCAGTCGCAGAAACGGGTGCTTGTAGGAAAGCAGTCCGAAGAGCTGGAGCTACGCTCAATCCAGCGGCTTGAGAAGAAGAAATTAGAACGGCAAGAGGGGCAAAAGCAGACAATCATTGAAGCCACGAAAGGCATTGAAGCAGAGTACCAGAAGATAATAAAAGCGAAAGAAAAGACTGCCGCCCAAATCAGAACCGAACTTTTCACATTACGAGGCACGGCCGCGATTCCGTTTGAGCAGGCGCTTGATCTTGCAAATATAGCATCGGCAAAGACTGACGTGCGGCCTGCGCTTATCTTAGGAGTGATAGCCGAGGAATCAAATCTCGGAGAAAACGTGGGAACAGGCAACTGGAAGACGGATATGAAAGCGCCACGCGATACCCAGCCTTTTCTTGACATAACAAGCCGACTCGGACTTGATCCTGATAAGATGCCGGTTTCCAAAAAACCGTGGTACGGATGGGGGGGAGCAATGGGTCCCGCACAATTTATTCCTTCTACCTGGATTTTGTATGAAACGAGAATTGCAAGAGCAACAGGACATAATCCCCCCAATCCTTGGGATCCTGGGGATGCGTTTATGGCCTCCGCAATACTTTTGATGGACAATGGTGCTGATAAAGGCACATACTATTATGAGCGTCTTGCGGCACTGAGGTATTTTGCAGGGTGGAGGAATGCGGAAAAGAGAGCTTATGCGTTCTACGGAGATGAAGTTATGGAACTCACGGCAAAATATCAAGGGTTAATTAATATTTTACAAAACAACTAAATTATGCTATCGTTGACCTCAATGAAAAAAGATATTCATCCAAAATACTACACAAATGCTAAAGTTACCTGTGCCTGCGGGAATACTTTTAAAGTGGGCTCAACTTCGGAAGTGATTGAAGTGGAGGTGTGTAGTGCATGCCACCCGTTCTACACGGGCACTGAGAAAATTATTGACACTGCTGGACGAGTTGAGAAATTCAAAGCGCGAATGGCAAAGGCAAAAACTAAGAAAACAAAGTAAATGGACATAGATAAATATAAGAATAATCCAAAAACTGCATATTTGGCAGAAGAATTTCAGCGCCTTCAAAAAGAGGAAGAACATGTTTTGGATATGGGGAAAGAAAGAGAGCTCAAAGAACTTACAAATGAGGAGCTCAAGAGCATAAGAGAGCAAAAGGAAGGAGTTGCAAAAGAGATTGAGAAAATCACCAAAACGCAGGATGAAGAAGAAAAATTTCCCAATGAACTTATTCTTGAAGTAAGAGCAGGTGCTGGAGGAAATGAGGCGGCACTTTTTGCTCAGGATCTGGCGGAAATGTACGAGAGATTTTCAGAGAAAAACGGTTGGCAATTTTCTCTCGCTGATAAGTCAGAAAATACGCTTGGTGGATACAAAGAAGCATCATTTGAAATAAAAGGAAAGGATTCTTACAAGAAACTTAGATATGAAACGGGAGTGCATCGCATCCAAAGAATTCCAGAAACGGAAAAATCAGGAAGAGTGCACACATCAACAGCCTCGGTTGCAATACTTCCTATACGAAAGAGTGCTGCATTTGAAATAAATCCTGTTGATATTGAAATGGAGTTTTCGCGCTCTGGAGGAAAAGGCGGGCAGAATGTGAATAAGGTTGAAACTGCGGTGAGATTGGTGCACAAACCAACTGGAATTGATGTCCGTAGCACGTCAGAGAGAAGCCAACAGAAAAACCGCGAGAAGGCGATGCAGATACTTCAGGCAAAACTTGAGATTCTGAAGATGGAGGAAGATGCGAAAAAACTTTCATCAGAGAGAAAAGAACAGATTGGTACAGGAGACAGGTCGGAGAAGATACGGACATATAACATTCTTCAGGACAGAGTAACCGACCACCGCATCAAAAAATCATGGCACAATATTGAAGGTATTTTTGCAGGAGACATTGACGACATTTTGTCTTCTTTTGAAGATGCAGAAAAAAAGAAAATGACTAAAATACTATTGCAAATAGCTATATAATCTGCTATTATTTTGGGTGCTGTATGGAAACGAAAAATACAGAAAAAAGAGATAGTAAAAAAGCCAGCCCAAAACTGGTTGATCTCGGACCGAAAAATGCGGGAAATATAGACCGCATGTTTGCTGTCGGAGCGCACTTCGGCTATTCAAAATCACGCAGGCATCCATCGGTGAAGCCGTATATTTTTGGAATGAAAAACTGGGTGGAGATTATTGATCTTGAAAAAACAAATAATCTTTTGACCACTGCAACAGAATTTGCAGAAAAACTCGGAAGTGAAGATAAGAAAATATTATTTGTTGGAAGCAAAAATGAAGCAAAGACTACAATTGAAGAAAGTGCGGGCTCTATTAATATGCCTTATGTTACAGGCAGATGGATTGGAGGAACGATTACAAATTTCTCTGAAATCAAAAAAAGAATAAATAGAATGGAAGATTTAATTTCAAAGCGCGAAAAAGGAGAGTTTGTCGGAAAATATACAAAGAAAGAACAGCTAATGCTCAGCAGGGAAATAGAAAATCTCAAAACAAATTTCTTCGGGGTAAGGTCACTTTTAGAAAATCCAAATGCTTTATTTGTTGTTGATACAAAAAATGAAGACACTGCGGTAAAAGAAGCAAGGCAAAAAGGTATACCTATAATTGGACTTTTAAACTCGGACAGTGACTTAACTGAGATTGATTATCCAATTGTTGCAAATGATGCAACATGCGCAAGCATAAAGTTTTTTGTTGATGAAATCGTTAAAGCGTATAGAAAAGGAATAAGTAAAAGAAAACAAGAATAAAAATATGGTAACAACGCAGCAAATAAAAGAACTTCGGGAAAGAACTGGGATTTCTATAATCCAGTGTAAAAAGGCACTTGAGGAAGCGCAGGGCGATTCCCAAAAAGCGGTCGCGCTTCTTCAGAAGAGAAGCGGAATTGTTGCGAGCAAGAAAGCGGGCAGGCAACTCAAAGCCGGTACAGTTGCAGCATACATTCACAATTCAGGAGATGTTGGGGCGATGGTCGCGCTCTCATCCGAGACAGACTTTGTTTCAAAGAACAAAGAATTTGTTGCGCTTGCTTATGAGATAGCAATGCAAGTAGCAGCTTCTGAGCCAGAGGATAAAGATGAACTTCTCGGGCAGGAGTTTATCAAGGATCCGGAACGTACTGTTAAAGACCTAATTGAATCTGCGATACAGAAATTTGGAGAGAAGATTGAAGTTACTGACTTTGCAAGATTTTCCCT
The DNA here is from genome assembly GCA_002327585.1 of Candidatus Phycocordibacter aenigmaticus. GTDB lineage: Bacteria > Patescibacteriota > Minisyncoccia > Phycocordibacterales > UBA2163 > UBA2163. Next base: position 3,150 of record DCWL01000008.1, on the reverse strand, counting down.
GCGGGGGTAATATTTAAACTATGGCAGCTGTATTTTCATTTGCTTTTGCGTTTCTTGCCATCATCGGAATGCTGGTAGTTAAAAACTGGGAAATAAAAGCCGGTAAAACGCTTTTTCACGATGCTAGATTCAAAGCTGACAAAGAGGTCGTAAAATGGATAACGGTGCTTAAAAGCCATGTGCCGACAAGAAGCAGGCTAATATCAAAAGAGTTGATGCACAACATAGCTTATCATGTAAGCCACGTCGCGCTTGCTGGTGTGCGTTTTGCGGAGCGCAAATTAGTGAAGGTTATAAACTTCATAAAAGGAAAGGGTGTAGTAAAGAAAGACGCAGTAGCGTCGCATTATCTGAAGAATGTCTCAGAATTTGAAAGGCATCCTGACAGAAAAAATGATAAATAAATATTGCCGGTGTAGCTCAGTTGGTAGAGCAACTCTCTTGTAAAGAGTAGGTCGTCGGTTCAAGTCCGACCACCGGCTCCAATTTCTCCTTTAAGCCAATTACAGTACTTTTCATTCGCACTCATGGGGATTTTAATAATGCAGGGGATTTTGTATGAGTGGATTTTCTCTACTTCTTTTTTTACTTTCTCAAATTTCTTCTCTGTTGTTTTTCCAATAATTGTGTACTCATTCTCGTCGGCGATTTTTCCTTTCCACCAGTATAAACTCCTCGATGCGTAAATGTTGGCGCATCCGATAAGCCTTTTTTCAAGTAAATGTCTAGCTACCTTTTGCGCCTCATCCTTGCTCGGATTTGTGATATAGATGAAGATAAAACTCATTTGTGTGTATTATAGTATAATTGGTTTAATATAACACACCCTTATACATATAATATTTCGGACCTACATTCTCTGAACTCTTACTGACACTTTTGTTTGCGACGATAATAGAAGTTTGCAATTTTATTCAATGCGATGCTATAATAAAACTAATAGAAGCTTTAGGTTAAGTGACAATATGCCGCTTTATCCGAAAGACTTTTCTATAAGGTCTATTTTTTATCAAAGTAATCAAGTAAATAAAGTGGCATACGATAATCAAGGCGCTGGCGAGCGTCAGATGTTTGAAGGAAATTGGGCATGCTCAAGCTGCGGCGGAGCTATAACACAACTTCCGTTTCAGCCTGACCCTGCGCGGGAAGACGGGCTTCTCTGCAGGGACTGCCATAAGCAAAAGGTGGCGGACAGGCCAAGGAGAGACAGCGGTCCTAGGCAGATGCATCAAGGTGACTGGAAATGCGCAAATTGCGGAGGTGATATAAAAGAGCTACCGTTTGAGCCAGATCCGGCAAAAGCCGATCAGCTTAAATGTAGAGACTGTTTCCGAAATAGATAAAATAAAACCCCCGCGACCGAAGACCGCGGGGGTTTTGTATTTAACATATGAGAACTTTTAGGGACAGACTATAGGCATTATTAAAATGATAATAAATATATAGACAGCACGTACATACCAGATTTCCTAGAAAGATTCGTTGACTTTGTACAGAACATCTCGCCGAGAGAACTCTTCGGAGAGATTGTCTCGTTTATTTCTTTCTCTATTTCTTATATACTTCTTCGCCCCCACGCACTTTTTCGGAAACTTTGACTCCGATTACCTCTCCTTTCTTTGCTGACGAGACATCCTTGTGCTCGACTTGTATTGAAAAAATCTTTTCCTCAAAATCGGTAGTCGCACTCTTGAAGTGCAATATATCGCCGATTGATATACTGTTCGAGAGCTCTATAATAGCAACGCCAATCTTTGAATAATAGTGCGTTACTTTGCCGATAAGTTTTTCTTTTTCACCAGCCATAAATATACGCTAATTAATAATATTTTATTATACTCCTTAGAGAGAAATAGGTCAACTTTAAACAAAATCAAAACCCCCTCCGCCTAAGGCGGAGGGGGTTTTGCAAGTTATTTAGGCTTTAGTAACATTTGTAGCGTTAAGGCCTTTTGGACCTTCTGCTACTTCAAAAGTAACTTTGTCGCCTTCACGAAGATCATTGAATTGCACATTCTGAAGTTCGTTTGAGTGAAAGAAAAGATCTTTTTCTTCACCCTCGCGAGAAATGAATCCAAATCCTCGGTCAGTAACTCGAGCTATTGTTCCTTCCATTTTGTTGTAAGAAAACTAGTCTAATAATATTCAAACCATCATACTGGTAAGATTAAACTTCGACTTGTTAGTTTTCCTCAACAGCTTCGATTTGATTGCCATAAGTATAGCAATAAGCTACATTTTTGTCAAGCTCTACGAATACGGGATGATTAAAATAGATACCTCAAATAATACTATTTGAAGCGTCCATTTTGCTTTTTACTGAAATTTTAGTAAAATACATTAGTATTCCGGCGTAGCTCAATGGTAGAGCAGCTCCCTGTTAAGGAGTTGGTTGTAGGTTCGAATCCTACCGCCGGAGCAAAATAGCTTTACTTAAGGATATTTTGCTCCGCTCACTGGACGATGTTCGAACTTCTGATATAATTCAAGAATGAGTAATGAGAAAGACCCTCATCTTTATCACGGAACAAAACAACAAAATCTAACCGAACTAAGTCCGTCTGAAGCAGGGCATAAAGATAAATATGTATATGCAGTTTCTAATAAAGCGTATGCTCTTATTTTTATTAACAGACCTGGTGGTTCACTTGTAGCAAAATGGGGAGAAGATTCAAAAGGAAATCCTTATTATGTTGAAAAAGTTGAAGGTATTCTAAAAAGAAATTATGCAAATGTAAAAGGATCTATCTACACAGTAGATAAAAAACTATTTTTTAAAAATAAGAAACTTCATAGTATAGAATATATATCCAAAAAGACAGTACCAGTAATTAAAGAGATAGAAATTGATGACCTAGAAGAATATTTTATAAAGCTTTGTAATGAAGGAAATATAAATATTATATATTATAAAGATAGATTGAAAGTCTTTCCAAATATTGACAAAAATATTGTTAAATCTGCCTTAAAGCTAATAGATAAATACGGAAAGGACGCAATCTTACCAGATATTCAAAAATATCATCCTTATATTTTAGACGAGATTTTAGACCAAACAAGTTCGAACATCGTCCAGTGAGCGGAGCACGAATAAAACTTACGTCATTTGGGGGAAATTTTTGTCGCGCGGCGCGAAGCGCCGAGTATGGA
>DCWL01000007.1 GCA_002327585.1 Candidatus Phycocordibacter aenigmaticus | reverse complement strand
GGCTCAACCCCCCAAGTCAAAGAGGGAGGACTTTCTGTTACTGCTCTGTCTGTGTTTGGTGACGGATGGCTTCAGGGAGATTTAAATATTGTAGGAAAAATAAAAGTTGGTAACAGCGGCGCTAATCCACAAGCTGGTGAAATCCGCTGGACTGGAGTTGACTTGGAAGTATATGACGGGAGCGCATGGGTTTCTCTGACAAGTGAAGAAGCGGCACCAGCTGCAGATCCTAATTATACTGACTGTATTAATGTTGGAGGAAGCTGGGTGGATGCTCAAGGTGTTTGCTATTTTCCTAACACAAGCTGTCCGGCCGGTTGGCATTCAAAGGAATCATACAGCTCTTCAATAGGCATAAACATACAGACACGTTCTACCAGATGTCAAGTAGCTAAGAGATGTTCTTCAGGACAACATTTTAGACTCAATAGAGGAATTGAGAGATGTGGCTGGAGAGATAAAGGACCTGGCAGAGGGGGTAGTTGTTTTTCGGCATTTAGAAGTGCCATTCAAACTGAAATCGGCTGCGAGAAAAATTAACTAAATTATAGAATCACCCAAAATCTCCACTTTAAGCGGAGATTTTTGGTATAATAACTCAATGCATAGAAAGATTGACCGTCCATTTTTAATAACAGTTATTATTCTTGTAGTTGTAGGATTTTTCATTTTCACTTCTGCGTCTTTAGGACTTTTGGCGCGCGAGGGTGCACGATTTTCACAAGTCGCATTCAATCAGTTTTTTCTCGGACTTTTTTTGGGGACTCTTGCGCTTCTTTTAACTTTAAAAATCAAATATACTTTTTGGAGGAAATATGCTTTTTATATATTTCTGCTTTCAATAGTGGTAACACTTTTGGTGTTTATTCCGTCTCTGGGTTTTGAGTCAAGCGGTGCGAGAAGATGGATTGATTTGGGTTTCGTGTCATTTCAACCCGCTGAAATGCTCAAAATCGGTTTTGTCATTTATTTTGCTGCATGGCTTACGAATGTAAGAGACAAGATGCACACCATCGGACATGGAATAATTCCGTTCATAATACTTCTCGGCATCACTGGCACAATACTTCTTTCCCAGCCTGATACTGGAACTTTTATTGTAATCCTCGTAACAGGACTTGCAATGTTCATAGCTGCAGGTGCAAGATGGCGCGATATATTCTCGCTGGTGGCTATTATAGGGATTGGACTGACTGCGCTTGCATATATTCAGCCGTATGTAAAAGAGAGAATTTTAACATTTATTTCTCCAGCAAGTGACGCGCTTGGCTCCGGCTGGCAAATCAAGCAGTCATTAATTGCAATAGGCTCCGGAGAAATATTTGGAAGGGGATTCGGGCAGAGCGTACAAAAATTCCAGTATCTTCCAGAGCCGATAGGAGATTCAATTTTTGCGGTTGCAGCGGAGGAGTTCGGTTTTATAGGAAGTATTATAATAATCACATTATTCCTTTTTTTCGCATTCAGAGGATTGAAAATTGCAGGATATGCGCCGAACAATTTCAGTGGACTGCTTACTGTGGGAATTGTTATACTTATATTGTCGCAGTCGTTTATAAACATCGGCTCTATGCTCGGCGTCATGCCTCTGACAGGATTACCTCTTTTGTTTATAAGCCACGGCGGGACTGCGCTATTGTTTGCACTTGCAGAAGTGGGGATTGTGCTTAATATTTCGAAATTTAGAAAAACATAAAATGAAGATAGTTTTTACAGGGGGAGGAACTGGCGGGCACTTTTATCCGATAATTGCCATTGCCCAAGAGATACGCAATATTGTAAAAGAGCAGAAACTTCTTGAGCCGAAGCTCTACTACATTGCGCCCAATCCATACGACAAAAGAGCTCTTTATGAAAATGGTATCAAGTTCAAGAAAAGCTCTGCGGGAAAGATGCGCAGATATTTTTCCATCTGGAATCTTATAGATATTTTTAAAACAAGCTGGGGAGTCGTAAAGACAGTATTTCAGATTTTTACAATCTATCCTGATGTTGTTTTCAGTAAGGGAGGATACGCAAGTTTTCCAACAGTGCTTGCGGCAAAACTCTTTCGCATTCCTGTGATAATTCACGAGTCTGACGCTGCGCCGGGAAGAGTTAATTTATGGGCAGGTAAGTTCGCCCGCAAAATTGCAATTTCATATCCGGAAGCTACAAATTATTTCGACAAAGAAAAAACGGCATACACCGGCAACCCTGTGAGAAAGGAACTGTATGAAGTTGCGCATGAGGGCGCACATGAATTTTTAAAACTTGAAAAAGATATTCCAACAATTTTGATTTTAGGCGGCTCACAAGGTGCAAAGAAGATAAATAATACCGTTATGGAGGCGCTTACAAAATTAGTTGAGAAATATCAGATTATTCATCAGACGGGAAAAAACAATCTAGAGGAAGTTAAAGCAGCGGCACGCATTATTCTTGAAGATACTGAATTTGGGCACAGGTATAAAGCATTCGGTTTTTTAAATGTACTTGCAATGAGAATGTCTGCAGGTGCTGCAGATTTAGTTGTGTCACGCGGAGGAGCGGGAAGTATTTTTGAGATTGCCGGCTGGGAAGTGCCGAGCATTATAATCCCAATTTCAGATTCAAATGAAGACCATCAGAGAAGAAACTCTTTTGCTTATGCAAGGGCCGGTGCGGGAATTGTGATAGAGGAGAAAAATCTCACGCCTAATCTCTTTGTTTCTGAAATCAATCATGTTCTTGCCAACAAAGAACTCCAGAGAAAAATGAAAAATGGAGCAAAGAACTTTGCAAAACCTAATGCTGCGCGCAAAATCGCCGAAGGCATCATCGCAACAGCATTAAAACATGAAGAATGAGATATGAGTAATAATAAAGTAAAAGAAATCAGGACACGAATAGCGCCAAGTCCGACGGGGAACTTGCATATCGGCACTGCAAGGAGTGCATTGTTTAACTATCTTTTTGCAAAGCAAAATGCAGGCAAGTTTATTGTGCGAATTGAGGACACAGACATAAAACGCAGTAAAAAAGAGTTTGAAGATGACATCTTGGAAGGCCTTAAGTGGCTTGGTTTGGAAAGTGATGAGCTTTATCGCCAGTCAGAGCGTACTGATATATATAAAAAATATATTAAGAAAATGACAGATGCAGAGACTGCGTATATTTCAAAAGAAGAATCTAAACAAGATGCAGGCAAGCAAACAGAAGTTGTACGTCTTAAAAATCCAAACAAGAAAGTAGAATTTGACGATATGATTCGCGGTAAGATAGAGTTCGACACTACAGAGCTCGGCGATTTTGTAATAGCCCGCACAGTTGATGAGCCGCTGTATCATTTAGCGGTTGTGGTAGATGACCATGAAATGGGGATTACCCATATTATCCGCGGAGAAGATCATATTTCAAATACCCCACGTCAAATACTTATACAAGAGGCTTTGGGTATAAATAGACCTAAATATACCCATATTCCGCTCATTTTGGCCCCAGACCGCTCGAAACTGTCCAAACGAGTGAATTCCATATCAATAAGTGAATATCGCCAAAAAGGGTATATTTCTGGCGCTCTAGTCAATTATATGGCTCTGCTTGGTTGGAATCCTGGTACAGATAGGGAGTTATTTACTTTAAAAGAACTTGTAGAAGAATTTAAGCTAAAAAACATACAAAAAGGTGGTGCAGCTTTTGATATAGAAAAACTCAATTGGTTCAATAAAGAATACATAAAAAAGATGCCTGAAGATGAACTATTTATTGAAATTAAGAAATATATTCTTGGTAGTGAAAAAATGGCGCGAAAAATTCTTCCAATAATGAAGGAAAGGATAAACACATTCGGCGATTTAAAAGAAATGGCAGATAGTGGAGAACTGGATTATTATTCCAAAAAACCGAAATACGAAGTAGAAGATCTGCTTTGGAAAACAGAGACAGATTTAAATATTGTTGTAGAACATCTGCAGGCAATTTCTGATTTTCTTGAAAAAATTCCAGACAATAAATTCAATGCGGATGAAATTAAAAAATCAGTTTGGAAATACGCTGAAGAGAAGGGGAGAGGACAAGTACTCTGGCCTATGCGCTATGCACTTTCAGGAAAAGATAAATCTCCGGATCCATTCGTACTTGCTGAAGTGTTGGGGAGGGAAGAAACACTTTCGCGCTTGAAAAATGCAAATGATAAAATTAGATAATCTCTATCCACAGAGTTTTATATAAAAACACTAAAAACAATATACAATATAATATATATGCAAAAACATATCACCAAATTCTTAA
>DCWL01000006.1:15096-93256 GCA_002327585.1 Candidatus Phycocordibacter aenigmaticus | reverse complement strand
CTTTCACAAATTGCAAAAATGTTTAGTGTTTCAACGAATACTATTATTTGGGCAAATGATATTAAAAGAGGGTCATTCATAACTCCTGGACAAACACTTATCATCTTACCTATTACAGGAGTGCGCCATAGCGTAGTAAAAGGTGAGACTGTAAAAAGTATTACAAAGAAATATGGAGGTGATTACGACGAAATATTGGGATACAATGACCTTACAACAGAATCAATTATTGCCATAGGAGATATAATAGTTATTCCGGATGGAGAAATCGCGGCGCCAAAGTATACTGGTACGAGTATAATTGTAAAAGGAACAGGAGGTCCTACATACAGTGGATATTATATTCTACCTCTGACTGCAGGCCGTCGCTCACAAGGTCTTCATGGATATAATGCGGTTGATTACGCAGCGCCTGCAGGAACCCCGATTATTGCTTCAGCATCCGGCAATGTGATTATAAGCAGAAGCTATGGATGGAATGGTGGCTATGGAAAATATATTGTAATAAAGCATGACAATGGCACTCAGACTCTCTATGCACATAACTCAAGCAACATAGTGTACTCCGGTCAGCATGTAGTGCAGGGGCAGGTTATCGGTTATGTCGGCTCAACAGGACGCTCAACAGGATCTCATATGCATTTTGAAATTCGCGGAGCTAAAAATCCTTTTTAAAATATAGAGATTTAAAGCCATATTTGAATAACTCAATCAGTTGAGTTATTTTTTAATTATAATTCCTGATTTTATTTCGGCCTGTACTAAAACACTTCAAGAATGTGTCTCCTCTCCATATTTTCGTTCCCATCCAAATCTGCAATTGTGTGTGCGAGCTTGATTACTCTGTGGTGCACGCATAGACAGAAGCGTCGTCTGTATATTGTAAACTTTTGTAAAATTTCTTGTCGCCATTAGTTAAATATAAACTGCAAAAAATCAAAATGTCAAAAAGAAAGTTAAAATTAGTAATCTTGACAAGCTGTGTTATACATGTATAATAAAATTAGAGATGTATCTTATACCTATTAAATAATCTTTTTATAAGGAGAAAGAAGATGGGAATGGATGACGAAAATGTTAAGAATTTTTTCAAAGAGTTAAATGAACTAACTGAAAAAACACTTTTGGCTTTTAGAGATAATGGTAGAAAATATTTTAAAAATACCGCAGAAGAAACAATTATGAGTATTGCTAGAAAAGTATCTATGGACAGTGATGTTGTGTTTTGCAAAAAACTAAAGGAAGATGAAATTAGCGCAGGTATTGTATACAAAGTTGCAAGTAATCATAATGATCTTGATTCAAGATTAATCAGCTTCTCATTTAAAAACAAAGAAGATAGAATTGAATGTGGTGATGATGAGGTAGAAATTACTTATTATCCTAATGACAGAACAGAAGCAAAATCTGTTCCTGATGCTTTTCAGGAAATTGTAAATTTAATTAAACAGGAGGGGCAAAGATGTCTAGAAATAATTAATTATTTCCAACAATAAGAGCATCGCATAATGACCAAATAATATACCTGCAAGTTTTTAAGATTTGCAGGTTTTTGTTTTAAGAAAATTTAACACAAAAATGTTATAAATATTCATTAGTAACAAAATTATCACTATATTTAAACTAGGATTCTTTTTTTCCTACGTCAGCACATGTACGCGCTGCTGGATTTGCTTCAAGACGCGCGAGGGGAATCTGTTCTTCTGTATCTTCACAAATTCCGTATTTGCCATCTTCAATTTTTTTAAGTGCACGTTTTATATTATTGAACCGAATTTCAAGCTCTTTAGCTAAAGCGGTGTTTTTTTCAAACGCTTCAATCCTGTCCGCCACCTCATTTTTATCCGTTTCAAGTGTATCCATTTTCGCTGGGATCGGCTCCCAGTCATTGGGATTTGATGGATTAATTCTTGCAATTTTTTGAAGCTCTTCAGTAAGCACATTAAGTTCTGTTTCAAGCTTTTCCTTAAAATATTGTGTATCTATTTTCTCCATTACTAATATAATAGCAGAAAATTTTACTACTGCAATGTTCTTGATGAAGACAGGCGCGTGAAAATTTCGCTGAAAGTGTTTTCGTTTGTAGTTATAACAATTGTGTTTTTGTCTATAAATGAATACATGATAACTGTCTTTCCTTCACCATCTTTTAAAATCCTTGTATCCTTATTCTTAACGACAAAGTCACTGAAAATCGGAATTACAAGAGGAGAGATGTTTGTTTCGGCACTCTCGTCTGAGATTACTTCAAAATCTGCGGAGCCAAACAAAGGAGCAAGATCTTCTTTTATATTCTCTTCCCACACAAGCATTCCTGCAAAGGCGTTCTCGTAGAAACTCGTTCTCAAAATTAGAAATGGGTGATTGTTATTAAATATATGTATACCAAACATAAAGTCTCGTTCAAGGGAACGCAAAAAAGATGCCGGCAGATGTGCATCTATAGCATTCAGAAAATTACTTGCATTTACAAGTCCTTTTGTTTCAACTCCATCTTCGCCAATAAAAGATTCCGTAATGAATATATTATTTATTCTCCCAATGGAAAGCCGCGTGCTCTCTTTTAAAGCCGTGAGTTCGCTTAAAATCTGTCTTCTTGACAAATTCGTAATTTCAAATTCCTCCTCTTCGTCCGAGAATATTATTGACGGAATTTTTGACTCCGGTTCAACAGCTTTAGTGCCACTCTTTTCGTAAAAATAAAAAGCAGAACTGGCACCAAATACAAAGAGTATTGTGCTTAAAATAACAATACCTACTTTCTTGAGATTCTTTCTCTTCAATTCACCGTCATCGGGTTCGAATCCTTTGCTTTTAATACGACGTTTATTCTCTGCTGTTGCAATACTGACAAGCGACTCTTTTTTCTTCTCCATTACTTGTGTAATGTCATCTTTGTACGTGCGCATTGTCCTCAAAGATGTTTTCTCTCCGACCTCAGAGAGCATCGGGGCTGATTTTTTTTCAGATTCATCTTTGAAAGGCTGGTCTTTAAGCTCGATTGTACTCTCTAAATCAACTTTTAGATTTTCTTGCTTCTCATTTTCCAGCTCATTTTTTGATTCTTCTTCCATAGTAGATTTCACTTTTTAACTACTGTCTTACTTTTTGCGAAATTTGGATCAGCTGCTTTGATGGATAAAGAAATTCTGTCTTTTTCATCCACTCCTTTGACAGCGACAGGCACCTTATCTCCTTCTTTAAGAATATCAGAAACGTTGTTAACCCGAAACGGCGCAATTTCTGAAATGTGAACAAGCCCTTCTGTTTTTCTTCCTATCTTTACAAATGCCCCAAAGTCAGTGATTTTCATGACTTCGCCAGTGTAGCGTTCACCTGCTTTATATTCGTGTACAATCTCTTCAATTGCTTTCCAGGCCTGCTCTGTACTTTCACCTTTGCCTGTAATAAATATTGTTCCGTCATCTTCAATATTGATGTCATCGACTTTCATCTCATCTTTTATTTCGTTTATAATTTTTCCACCAGAGCCAATAACATCTCCTATTTGCTCTTTTTTGATTTTCATTGTGACAATCTTTGGAGCACGCTGTGATATTTTTGCGCGGGGAGTCGGTATTTCTTTTTCTATTATGTCAAGAATCTGGAGTCGTGCTTTTTTTGCTTCTCCAAGTGCTTCTTTAAGTATTGATGTTGGTATGCCTCCAACTTTCACGTCCATCTGCACTGCAGTAACCCCTTGCCTTGTCCCAGCAACTTTGAAATCCATATCACCATGGTGATCTTCGGGTCCTTGTATGTCAGTTAAAATTTTGTATTTACCTGTTTCTTTTTCGTCCATAACAAGTCCCATTGCAATTCCCGCAACAGGCGCTTTTATAGGAACACCGCCGTCCATAAGAGCAATTGTACTTGCACACACAGACGCCATTGATGTAGAGCCGTTTGAAGCCAAGCTTTCTGATACTACTCGTATCGTATACGGAAATTTTTCTTTGGGAGGAATTACAGGAGTAAGTGCTTTCTCTGCGAGCGCACCATGCCCTATCATTCTTCTGTTCGTGCCTCCCATTCTCCCAGTTTCACCAGATGAGAACGGGGGAAAATTGTAATGGTGTATAAAATGTTTTTTCTCCTGCTGAGCTTCAATGCTGTCTATAATAAGAGAATCATCTGGTCCGCCTAAAGTCAGCGCCGAGAATACATGAGTTCCTCCTCTGTAAAATATTCCGGAGCCGTGAATAATCTCTGAGATATCTCCGGCCTGCGCGAAAAGTTTCCGTACTTCGTCCATTTTTCTTCCATCAGCACGCCTATTGTTTTCAATTGCTTCTCTGTGGAGAAGTTTGTCTATTTCCTCTTCGTAGAGATTGTGTGCTAAAAAATACTGTTCTTCTGATAATTTTTCTTTTACAAGTTCACTCCAATCACTCTGTAGAGCATGAACTTTTCCCTTTCCAGCACTTGAGAATATTTCCTCCGGTAATTTAGATTTGATACCACTACTTTCGAAAAGTTCAATGACTTCTTTTGGCATTTGAATTTTTTCAATCTTTTGTTTCTCTTTTCCAATCTCTTTTACAATCTTCTTTTGGAACTCCTGAAGTTTCTCAATCTCTTTCAGAGCGATAATGAATGCATCTGTCAATATGTCCTCGCTTAACTCCTCTGCGCCGGTTTCTATCATGTTTATATCACCATCTCTGCCGCAGATTATCATATCAAGCTCTGCATCTTTATTTTCTCTAAAAAGATAGTGAGGATTTATTTCAAATTTATTTTCTCCTTTATGCTTGCCTATTCTTACAGCACTTACCGGCCCGTTCCATGGAATGTCAGAGACGGCAAGGGCAATTGAGGCGGCATTTATCGCCAAAATATCAGGATCATCCTTATCAACTGAAAGTACCGTTGTGACAACCTGCACTTCATTTCTTATATACTGGTCAAATAAAGGGCGAATTGTTCTATCAACAACTCTACCGGAGAGAATTGCCTCCTCTGACGGCCTTCCCTCTCTTCGCAGAAAACGGCTTCCCAAAATCTGCCCCACTGCGTAGAATTTTTCTTCATAATCAACGGTGAGCGGAAAATAGTCAATCCCTTCGCGCTTATGCGTTGACATAACGACTGTCGCCAGAACAGAGGTGTTGCCTAAACGTACAATAACAGAGCCATTTGTCTGGTCTGCCAAGTCTGTAAATTGAACAGTAAGTGTTTTTCCTCCTATTTCTATTGAATATTCTTTCTTTTGCATTTTTATCGTCCCCTATATCCTATCAAATACCTTCGTGGATTCTCGCACATGTCAATAAAGTCATCTGTTACTTCACGAAGCTTACTTGAAGAAGAGCGCCCAAATGAAATCACTTCCACCTGGCATCCCTCTTTCATTTTCAAATATTCAACTAAAGGCACAAAATCGCCGTCTCCCGTCGCAAGAATGATGGTGTCGAGTTTTGGTGCCATTTTAACCGCATCAATTGCAATTCCTACATCCCAGTCGGCTTTCTTTGCTCCACCGAAAAATACCTGAAGATCTTTCGTCTTCGTTTCTATTCCAAGTTTTTCAAGCGCCTCAAAAAACCCGCCTTCCTCGCCGGATTCTGTCGTTACAACATACGCTACGGCACGAATAAGGTTGCGCCCTGAAAGTGCGTCTTTTATAACATGTCCGAAGTTTACCTTTGACTTATATAAATTCTTAGCGCTGTGGTAGAGATTTTGCGTATCTATAAAAATTCCAACGCGCTGATTTTTGTGTTTTATTATCATAATTCATGACTATTTTTTCAAGCCAAGTTTTTTTATAAGAGTGCTATACCTCTTCTTGTTTTTTTTCTCCAAATATTTCAAATGCCTACGGCGGGCCGCAACCATACTTAAAAGCCCCCGGCGCGGATGTTTGTCTTTGATGTTTTTCTTAAGGTGTTTTGTAAGTTCAGTGATTCTTTTTGTTAATATTGAAACCTGCACCTCAGGAGAACCAGTGTCTTTATCGTGAATCCGCGTTTCTTTTATTGACTTCTGCTTCTTTTTTAATGTAAGCATTATATGAATATAGTACCAAAAAACAGCAGATTTTGCAACCGTGAAAAATATAATGTAGCACATCCCACAATAAGATATTCCTGCGAATTCAAAATAAAGTTTTGAAAAAGAAAAACTCCTGCTACAATATATTTAATGTCGCAAAATATTGAGAAATTAAAACAAGAGTTTCTTGAATACTTAGAGATTGAGAAAGGTAGGAGTCTGAAAACTGTACAAAACTATGACCGATATCTTTCTCGTTTTATTGATTTCACGAAAATAAAGAAAGTGGGAGATATTACCGATGAGAACGTCCGTAAGTTCCGCCTATGGCTCAATAGGCAAGAAAGTGGTGCAACAACAGAAGGGGTGAAAGATACTCTTAAGAAAAAAACTCAAAACTATTATTTAATAGCTCTTCGCGCATTTCTTAAATTTCTACGCAAACGTGAGATAGATTCTCTCTCCCCTGAGCGCATTGAGCTTGCAAAAACTTCCGAGCGTAGCCTAGACCTTATATCTTCAGACGATCTTGGGAGACTTCTTTCATCACCAGATGAAACAGATGTTAAAAGTCTCCGCGACAAAGCGATATTAGAGCTCTTATTCTCCACAGGCTTGCGCGTATCAGAGCTTTGCGCTTTAAACAATGACATTGACCTTTCAAAAGATGAGCTTTCTGTGCGCGGTAAGGGAGATAAAATCCGCGTTGTCTTTCTTTCAAACTCTGCAAAAAAGGCTGTAAGAAACTATCTAGACAAAAGAGAAGATATGGATGAAGCATTGTTTATTCAATTCGGCAAAAATGCTTCACGCGCGGATTCACTTCGCCTTACACCGCGTTCTGTTGAGCGGATTGTAAAATTCTATGCAGTGAAAGCTGGTATTTCTAAAAAAGTGACTCCTCATGTAGTGCGCCATTCCTTTGCAACCGATCTTCTAGAAAGTGGTGCTGACTTACGCTCGGTGCAGGCGCTTTTAGGGCATGCAAACATTGCGACAACACAAGTCTACACGCATGTCACAGATAAACATCTCCGTGAAATACATAAAACGTTTCATGGAAAGAAAAGGAAATAAAAATATTAATATAAATACATGAAAATACTATCTTGGAATGTAAATGGTCTGCGAGCCATTCATAAAAAAGACTCTTGGAATGATTTTTTTACACAAAATGCCGATATTTTCTGCATTCAGGAGACAAAAGCTCAACCTCAGCAACTTCCTGAGCAACTGCGCGAGATACGAGGCCATTTCTCATTTTTCGCCTCAGCAGAAATTAAAAAAGGATACAGCGGAGTAGCCGTCTACACCAAGACCAAGCCGAAAAAGGTTGAGTATGGCATGGGGATAAAGAGATTTGACCAAGAAGGACGTTTATTAACTTTATATTTCAAAAACTTTATACTTTTAAATGTTTACTTCCCCAACGGCGGCATGGGGCCAGAGAGATTAAAATACAAACTTGATTTTTATGATGCATTTCTTAATTATATTGAAAAATTAAAAAAGGGCGAAAAAAAAATAATTTTCTGTGGAGATATAAACACAGCTCATGAGGAAATTGATCTTGCCCGCCCGAGGGAAAATAAAGAAAGCACAGGTTTTCTTCCCGAAGAGAGAGCATGGATTGATGAAGTAATCCGCCACGGCTATATTGACACATTCCGGCATCTAAATCCTGATAAAAAAGATTCATATAGCTATTGGGATATTAAGACAAGAGCCCGCGACCGCAATATCGGCTGGAGGTTGGATTATTTTTTCATAAGTTCAAATTTACAGAATAATCTTAAAAAGGCTTTTATTTTAAGCGATATATTTGGTTCCGACCATGCGCCAGTTGGTATTGAATTATCTTAAAAGATATTTTTAAAACTTACTCTAAGCTTGTTGAAAAGTTATCCACATAAATGTCCTTTACAAATGTCCTTTATAGGAAGTATTATAATAAGTGGATTAGTGGTTCTTTACACAATCAGGTAGTTTGAATTTAGTGGTATGACTGTTAAGTATTTTTATCTGCAATCTTATTAAATTTTTGTATAAAGAGATATTTAATACACGCATATAACTTATATCAAACTCATTTTACGGCCTTCTCTCATCTCTCTCGGTTTCTCCTAGAAATCCACTATTATGCTTACATAACTCCACTTTAAGCTCTATGGTGGATTTTTTTATTTCACATAATGCCTATCTCTTACTTTTTCAACTTCTTTTCCTTCTATTTCGCCTTTTTTTAATTTTCCTTTTTCTCCAATTTTTTTGAGCTCACTCTCACTTAATTTAATAAGTTTTCTAGTCTTTTCCTCTAAATATTCGGCAGTATTGAGCTTCGGATTATCCAAAACTTCCTCCAAAAGAGCGTGTAGAATATATCCTATTTTAGGTCCCGGTTTCTCTTCTGTAATTTCCATAACTCTTCTGCCATTAATTTTAAGCATCATTACAGATATTGGGTCTCGTAGTGCCTCCTCAACCATAGATTTATATTTGCGTAGGCGATATGGATGAGCTTTTGGCCTTCCTGTTCCTATTCTGTCGCTGACACGCAAATCCATTAGATCCCATATATTATCTTCCCCCACGTTTCGTATCATCCTGCGGACGGCAGAGAGTGTTATTTTCTCAGTATCAGAGAAAAACAAGTGCCAGCGGACCAATTTTGTTATTTTATCCACTTGTTTGTTGGGAAACTTCAAATCAGTCAGTATTTTCTTAGTCATCCTGCCGCCGACAACATCATGCCCATGAAACGTCCAATCCTGCTTTTCGTCAGACCACCTACTTGTTGCTGGTTTTCCTATATCATGAAACAAAGCCGCCAAACGTATCTCAAGAGGCCATCCCTTTTCAGATGAATGCTGAACTGATCTAAGAGAATGCTCCCAAACTGTGTAGGAATGAGCCTGATTTTGTTTCACGTCAAACCCTTCTTCAAGTTCAGGTATTATAAAGCTTAAAACCCCCAATTCATGGGCTAATTCAAGGCCTTCCATAGGCTTATCTGACATAATAATCCTTATAAACTCATCTCTAATTCGCTCTTTGGCAATTTTAACTATCATTCTAGCATCATTTTTAATTGCTTTTTTAGTTTTCTCCTCTATTTTAAAACCTAACTCCGCTGAAATCCTTATAGCACGTAATATTCTCAAAGCATCTTCATTAAATCTTATATCTGGATCTCCAACTGCGCGCACAATTCCCTTCTCTATATCTCCTTGTCCTTTATAAAGATCAACGATATGTTCTTTAGAAAGACTGTATGCGATCGCATTTATTGTAAAGTCACGCCTATGCAGGTCATGTTCTAAAGAATGGCTGAATTCCACAGAATCTGGTCTTCTGGCGTCTGAATATTCTGATTCAAGACGATATGGTGTTACTTCAATCACTTTAAGAGTTTCATCCTCTGTACCCTCATTCACAACACCTACTGTTCCGTAATCATTATTGTAAAATGTGTTGTCAAATAGTTTTTTTATTCTCTCGGGTGTCGCATTTGTTGTAATATCCCAATCTTTTGGAATTTTGCCTCTCAAGAGGTCTCTCACACATCCTCCCACAATATATGACTCAAAACCTGCGTTTTCTAGCGATTTTGTTACCTGTGAAACCTCTTTTGGAATGTTTAATTTAATCTTGTTCATTATTTATATTTATTCTACTTCATGTTTTGTATTTATGCCAATAAAATTGTATAATATCTTTATTGCGCTCGTGGTGAAATGGATATCACAGCTGGCTTCGGACCAGCCGTTCTGGGTTCGAGTCCTGGCGGGCGCGTATGCGGGTATAGTTTAGTGGTAGAATACGTCCTTGCCAAGGATGAGACGAGGGTTCAATTCCCTCTATCCGCACACTATCAATAACGTTAATAATTTTTGTAGTTTTGTCTTTAAGATTTTTTAAAAATTACGAAAAATAAGGATATTTTCATGTAAAATTGTGGATAAAACTGTGAATATGTGTATAAAAGACATTTTTAATAAATAGTTAATTATAACGTCCTTTTCTAAAAATATGACTTAAAATAAGGATATTTGTTACTCAAAGGTTAAGTAATACATCCTGTTCATAACACTTAAAATAGTTTCACATGAAACTTTATTATATTATGTTTCATAAATAACATATATCAATAGGAATTGAAATAAAAAAAGCAGTAAATTAGAGAAATTAATGAAAATATAGCATATAGGTTTCTCGTGAAACAAAGGTTTAAGATTATTGAATGAAATTATTGAAAAAAATAGGGAGAAATTGGTATAATTACTAAAAAGATAAGCTTTTACACTTTATTGAAGTAAAAACTATGTTATGTGGAAAATTAGATAATGTTATTCATGAAACAGATAGCTGTAGACCGGAAGATAAAGCACATTAATAGAAATTAAAGCTATTATTAAGAACTATACGGACATACTTACTTGAAAAGGCAGGTGATGGCATATAGTGGTGGTTTGATGTGATTATAATTTATCTTGATATAAAGAATAAAAAGGTGAGAGTGGGATTTTTAGAAGATATAGTTATATAAATGTCCTTTAGAAAATTCGGGGAGCCGGGAATCGAACCCGGACCGCTCGGTCCCAAACCGAGTACACTACCACTATGCTACACCCCGATTGATTTACTATACAATAAAAACCCCCGAAACCAAAGGTTTTGGGGGTATACCAACTACATAGCTTAGCCACAAGCCTTTAAATTAATTAGTTTTTACTTCTACTACATCTAAATTAGGATTAGGAAGTCAGAAATGCTGCGTTTTTTACATCTTCTGTTTTCCCGGCCGAATCTTCTTTTACTAATGACTCTTCATTGATAATATTCTCAACCACCGTACTAAATAAAGCTTTTAAATCTTTGTTTGTACTAATATCTAATGCGGTAATCCTCTCCACATTCCTGATACTTTCTAGATCTTTCAGGTTTTGAACAACAGGTTTTTTGCCACATTCCGGATGGGCAATACCTATAAACATACTGTCTTCGATAGCTATTGTAAGAAGTTTAGGTATCTCTGACATTTGTTTAAGCAGATCTCTACCATCTATAGCACTTCTGCCTTCTATGGCAGGCCATGCTCCGTCCTTTACAAATAAAGCATCAAACACGGTCGCGTTTGAGATGCTCTCCAGGCCGTCTTTTGTATTACTCTCGTGAGTAATATCAAACCTACCGGCATTGGAAGCGTCTAATATTTGCTTTTCATTGTCGGAAAAACCGACAGTTAAAATCTTTTTTTTATCTGTTCGTGAAGTCATTCAAAACCCCTTTCATTGTAAAAAAGTTAAATGTGGCTGTGGCTAGCCGTATGTAGCTATAAAGAACAACGAGGCTGTATCGTAACATATTCTATAATATATTGTCAAATTTCCCATTTATCCACACCTATGAGAGAATTAGAGGTATGACAAATGTAGAAATAAAAAGTGAATCTGAAGAGAAATGGGTATTTAGTGTAGAGATTGAAGGTATGTGCTACGAAGTGACGGTTGATAGGGAATATTGGGAGAAACTTACTAGCCGCGAGGTCAAACCCAGTGAACTAGTCCGAAAGTCATTTGAATTTCTTCTTGATAAAGAACCAAAAGAAGCAATACTTAAGAAATTCAACTTAAAACAAATATCCACATATTTCCCAGAGTATGAGAAAAAGATCCTTGCAAAATAAAGCAATATAATGTAAACTATGTCAATGACTAATTTTATAGAAAATATCAATTTCGGGGCTGAATATTTTGGTAATTCTGTGCTTGAATATGCAAAAGCAATAGCTTTATTTATAGTCCTTTTAATTGTCTTCAAGATTATCCAATATGTCATATTAAGGCGATTAGAGAAACTTGCTCAGAAAACCAAGACCGACATTGACGACACTTTAATTTCAATTGTAAAAAGCTTAAAGCCTCCATTTTATTGGTTTGTGGCATTTTACTTTGCAGTTAAGTTTCTAGCTTTGGGCATACTTACGGTAAAAATTATAAACGGTATTTTAGTCGTATGGATTGTGTATCAAGTCATCGCTGGAATTCAGATTCTTATTAACTACATACTAAGCAAAAAATTTGCTAAAGAAGAAAACAAAAGTGCAAAGGCGGCTATTGGTTATATAAACATGATTGCGAAGTTTCTGCTCTGGATAATAGGTCTTCTTTTAATATTTTCAAACTTAGGTATTGACGTCACATCACTTATTGCAGGGCTCGGCATCGGAGGTATTGCAGTTGCATTTGCGATGCAGAATATTTTATCTGATCTTTTCAGTTCGTTTGCAATTTATTTTGACAAGCCTTTTTCAGTTGGGGATTTTATAGTCGCCGGCGAGTATATGGGGACTGTTGAGAAAATAGGCATTAAGACAACCCGCATAAGAGCACTTCAAGGAGAAGAAATTATAATTTCTAATAATGAACTTACCGGCGCGCAGATCCAGAATTTCAAGAAAATGAAAAAGAGAAGAATTGTTTCATCTTTTGGAATTCTTTATGAAACCCCTGTAGAGAAAATTAAAAAAGTAAAAGAGATTATAAAAAATATTTTTAAATCTCTACAAAATGTAGAGTTGGACAGAATTCATTTTAAAGAGTTTGGTGATTTCTCTTTAAATTTTGAAATTGTTTATCATATAACGACGGGGGACTACAATACATATATGGACACGAGAGAGAAATTCAATCTCTTCCTTATGGAAGCTTTTGAAAAAGAGGGGATTGAGTTTGCTTATCCTACACAGAAAATTTTTATAGCAAAATAAAACTATTTATCTAACTCATTCTCTAAAAACTGCGTAAGTATTGGTGCTATGTTTTTGTTGAATGCTTCGGCTTCTGCGGCAACATCTCCACTAAATATCGTCTGTAGGTCAAACCCCACATCTTTAATAAAACTCCTGTTTATGTGCGAAATTGTGATAGCGCGCAGATCGCGATCCTGCGTTGTTTCAGCGGTAGAACTCGTTACAATAATGCCAAGTAATTTATTCTCTCCATTAACCACAGCACCTCCAGATGATCCCTGCTGAGCCACAATGCTTCCTCCAATTGAAAAAACGTCCAACGTACTTTCTTTAAAAGTGAACAACTCCATAATTTTTGTGACAGTCGAGCTTAAATATAAATCTTTTTGTATTGATATGCCTCCTAAAAACCCAGCGGGATAAGCTGCAAGTAAAACTGTATCGTTAATTTTTATTTTTTCACTGTCGTATTCAGGAGAAATAAAAGAAAAAGATTCTGGAATATTTTTTTCCGGATTTACATGTTTATTTATAAGAATCAGCGCGTAATCATCTTCTCCAGTTCCTGTGGGAGATTGTTCTCTGATGTTTTTGGCATTATTTTCTATCCACGACGGCGATATGAAAATTGGAACCGCTTTATATTGTGGCTTTGCTGGACTTCCTTTACGTACAACACAGTCAACAAAATCTTCTGTCAGATAATCTTTCAGTAAAAAGTACTGTGCAATATGTGCATTTGTAAGAATTATACCTTTTTCATCTATTACAATCCCGCTTCCAGTAATCGGCTTGAATAATCCTCCAAATTTTGTCGTACAGAAAATATTTACAAGTGCTTCTCTTGTACTTATATTGATATCCTTAAATAGTATCTTTGGTTTCTCCTCCTTCTTTGGAACAACAAGCTTTACAACATTCTCCTGAGTGCTGTCAGGTAGAGAAATAACTTCTGGAATTTCTACAATTATCTCTTGCACTTCTTCAACTACAATAATTTCTTCTTCTTTTATTTCTATTTCAGATTTTGAAGAACTCTCTAACAATTCAAGTTCATTTTCTTCATCAAATACAAACTCCGGCTCTTGCTTAAATTCTGCAACATCACGCACAGAAGACTTTGATGTCCCAAAGAAAACAACAATACCTATAAGTATTAATAAAATAAAGGCTTTCATTCTCGTATTATAACATTATATAGCCCTAAATTGACAATAATAGATAATTATTGCTTAGTATTGACAAATGTTTCTATTCATGTATACTACATTTAATAGAAACTTGGTTAATTCCAAGTTTTTGTTTAATTACAAGTAAGCTTGAATTCACCTTAAAAATGACTTGAAGCTTTAAATAAAAACATTATGGATGAAATGAATCCAAATGCTCCTGAAGGAACTGAGGGAGAAACTCCCTCAGTAAACCCTACAGCTGCTCCAGAAACAGAGGGGACAGAGGGGGATGCTACAGAAGCAACTGAGTAATTAGCAACAAACCCCTCCGCCACAGGCGGAGGGGTTTGTTCTTGTGTGCGGGATGGGAGAATCGAACTCCCAACCTCAGTTTGGAAAACTGATATTATACCATTTAACTAATCCCGCATTGTTTTTGAATAGTAACAAAAAACAACCCCAACGTCACGTTGGGGTTGTTTTCTCTAGAGAAAAACCTGTTATTTATTTAACTGCGTCCTTAAGAGCTTTTGCTGCCCGGAACTTAGGAATCCTCATTGCCTGAATTTGGATGCTTTCTCCTGTGCGAGGGTTTCGGCCCTGGCGCGCTGCGCGCATTTTTGTTGAAAAAATTCCAAGTCCTGCAATTGACACTTCCTGACCGTTTTTAAGCCCTTCAATAATAGAATCGACAACCAAATCAACCGCTCTCTCTGCTTGAGCTTTTGTTCCTCCAAGCATTTCATGAACTTTATCAGCTATAGATGCTTTGTTCATTTTGATTTTTTGTTAAATACTTGTTAAAAGTCGACCGTATATACGTCCGTTCCTACAGCGATTCGGCTAACAAGCCCTAAACCGCAGTTTTGGAAGCTCTCAACATTATATATTAAGCCACTATTTACGCAATACCCTGAAAAAAACCTGTGTATAACTGATTTATCGTGCGTATTCCGTTGATCTCATTTCTCTAATCACATTCACTTTGATCTCTCCTGGATACTTAAGCTCTCTTTCTATCTGAAGTGCAATATCTCTTGCCATATTTTTCGCCTCTAAATCTGTTATCTTCTCAGGTGTTACAAATACTCGTATTTCTCTCCCTGCAGCAATTGCGTATGATTTTTCAACTCCTTTATGTGCATTTGCTATTGCTTCAAGCTCTTCAAGACGCTTGAGATAATTCTCTACAGAATCCCTTCTCGCGCCCGGCCTGCTCCCTGAAATACTATCGGCAACCTGTACAATAATTGATTCAACTGTTTCATAAGGATATTCTTCATGATGCGACTGCATCGCTTTTATAATATCCTCACTTACGCCAAGCTTTTGTAAAATTCTTCTTCCTATCTCAACATGTGTGCCCTGCACCTCGTGGTCAACGGCTTTCCCAATGTCATGTAAGAGCGCGCCGGCTTTTGCAACGGCAACATCAACTTTAAGTTCTTGTGCAAGCATTCCTGCAATATGCGACATCTCAATCGAATGTTGAAGAACATTCTGTCCATAGCTTGTTCTGAAAAAGAGCCTCCCTAATATAGAAACTACTCGGGGATCTAGGTTAAATACACCACATTCATAAACAGCCTGCTCGCCTTTCTCTTTTATAACCCTATTAACTTCCTCTTTCGCCTTCTCCACAACCTCCTCAATCTTTGCCGGCTGTATTCTTCCGTCTATTATCAACATCTCAAGCGCAACGCGCGCAATTTGTCGTCTGACAGGATCAAAAGAAGAGAGTGTAATGGCTCCTGGTGTATCATCAATAATAACATCAACACCTGTTGCTTTTTCAAATGCTTTTATATTTCTTCCTTCCTTACCAATAATCTTACCTTTTATTTCATCTGACGGCAGATTTATATTTGTTGACATCACGTCAGAGGGGACGGCGCTACCGAGACGTTGAATCGCAGATGCGAGCATCTTACTTGCTTGTTGTTCAATCTTTTCTTTACCAAGAGATTCAAGCTTCTGGATTCTCGCCAAAATATCCTCTTCATATTGTTTCTCAGCTGTTTTTAATATCTCTTTTTTTGCCTCTTCGTTTGTAAATTTTGAAATCTTCTCAAGCTCTTTCTGCTTTTGTACATCAAGCTCGTCCACTTTCTCCTTTACAATCTTTACTTCCTCTATCTTCTTCTTGATGTCCTCGGCTTCTTTGTCAACATCAAGCTGTCTCTTGTCTAAAAATTCCTCTTTCTTAATAAGTCTATCCTCACTCTTTTTTATTTGACTTTCCTTTTCCTTAAGTTCTATCCCGATCTCTTGCACGGTCTCCTTTGCTTTCACCTCAGCGCTTGTTGTGATGCGCTTGGCGTCTTCTTTGGCTTCAAGCATTTTCTGCTTAATCTCAAGTTCCATGGATCCGCGCCTTCCAAGAGAAACAACCCATCGCAGGAAATACCCGAATGCAATTCCAGTCACTCCCGCAACTGCAAGAAGTGCAAATACTATTTTTAGTGACATATAAGCGGAAATTCCGCTTTTCAACAATTAAAAATCTTGGGCTGTTTTGAAGCTTAAGATATTTGTATATTTAGATTTTTCTAACAATAAATTTTCAAAATCTGACATAAAAGTTGGAAAGCGGAATTTCAAAATTAAATTTAAATAATGCGTATTAATACACTACCATAGAATACATAAATGTGCAACAAACTACGCCTTACTCTTATATATCTCATCAATAAGGCCATATTTTTTGGCATCCTCCGCACTCATAAAAAAGTCCCTGTCGGCATCTTTCTCAATCTGCTTTATTAATTGTCCTGTGTTTTTTGCAAGTATTTTGTTGAGCTTGTCTCTCAAGCCCAAAATGTGCTTTGCGGTAATCTCAATATCTGTTGCCTGGCCCTGCGCGCCGCCCCACGGCTGATGTATCATTACCTCAGCATTTGGAAGTGCAAACCTTTTTCCTTTTGTGCCAGCTGAAAGCAGTATTGCACCCCCAGAAGCGGCAACGCCTACGCAGACAGTTGCTACGTCTGGTTTGATGTGATTTATAGTGTCAAGCATTGCAAGTGTTGCCGTCACTGATCCGCCGGGGGAGTTAATATATAGAGATATGTCTTTTTTAGGGTCTTCAGATTCAAGAAATAGGAGTTGGGCAATGACAATGTTGGCCATATGGTCTTCAATGGGTCCACCAAGGAAAATTATCCTCTCCTTAAGAAGGCGGGAATATATATCAAAGGCCCGCTCGCCAAATTGTGATTTTTCTATAACTGTCGGTATTAACATAATATATGTTGGGTTATAATAACATAGATTGTTTTATTTTGCAAGCAGCTTTGCCTTTTGAAGTAAACCAAGCACTTCCTCCTTCATCTCCTTAAACTCAAGTACTCCGGCTCCTTTTTTAGCAAAAAAGATTCCTATATATCCATTTTTTACATTGACCGATCTGGTGATGTGGCGTCCTCTCCTTCTGAAAAGGTTTCTTTTGGTAGCTTTTTTAATAATTTTTCCTGAAACGACAAAGTAAAAACTGCTCTTTTTAACGTCTTTGCTAAAGAGTGCTTTAAGAGATGTGTGGGAGCGGTGGTAAGTCCTACCCCTCTTTAGAGTATCGCTGAACAGCTGTTTGGTCTTGATTTTAGGCATATCTATACGGCGAGTTTGGTTCTTCTCCTAGCCCTCCTTCTTTTTACGACTTTTCTCCCGCCGGCGGTTCTTTTCCTCACCAAAAAACCGTGTGTTTTTTTTCTTTTTCTTCTTTTTGGTTGGTATGTCTTAGACATAATTATTAACATCTTATTAACATTTTATTAACATATAATATCTTTTTACGCAAGTTTCATTTTATTCTTATAACTATATAATGTATCTAAATTAATCTATCAACAAAATGAACGAGACTATAAACGACAATGTAATTGAAGAAGTTAACGTTAAAGAACTGTGGGAAAATGCGCTTGTTGATATCGAACTAAACATTTCAAAAGCAAATTTTAGTACTTGGTTTAAAGATACACATATTATAAAAATAGAAGGAGGTGTTGTGTGTTTGAGTGTGCAGAATGAATTCGTAAAAGACTGGCTTTTCAACAAATACCATAAGCTTATATTGAAGATTTTAAGAAGTTTTGTGGGTAATATTCGAGGTATTGAATATTTAATTAAAAAAGAGGGTAAAAAAGAGCTCGAAATAGGGCGAAGGCAGAGTATGAGTATAAATAAAGAACTTCCTTTAAATGATTATTACCCAAACAAGGAAGATAATTTAAACCCAAGATATACATTTGAGAGTTTTGTAGTCGGGCCATTTAACGAGCTTGCTCACGTCGCGGCGCAAGCTATTGTCGAGAAACCGGGGATTACCTATAATCCACTTTTTATCTATGGAGGAACAGGGCATGGCAAAACTCATCTTATTCAATCAGTAGGAAATCAATTAAAGAAAAGAAACCCTGATACAAAAGTTTATTACACAACTTCGGAGAAGTTTGCGCAAGATTATATAAATGCAGTAAGAAGTAATAAAGTAAACACACTCTTTAAAGAGAAATATAGAAAGTATGATGTTCTTATTATTGACGATATACAATTTCTCTCAAATATGGAGAAGACGCGTGAAGAGCTTTTCCATCTTTTTAATGCGCTATACGATAATAATAAACAAATTGTATTCTCATCTGACACTCACCCAAACATGATACCAAACCTAGAAGGCCGCTTAAAATCTAGGTTTTCTGCTGGTATGATAGCAGACATTCCTTCTCCCGACCATGAATCAAGAATAGCAATCCTTAAGGCAAAATCTTTGCAGAATAAATTTATTATAGAAAATGAAATTGTTAATTATCTTGCCCTTACTGTTCAGGGAAATATTCGGGAACTTGAGGGAACACTAAACTCAATCATCTGTCAGTCACAATTAAAAGGAAAGGTTTTGTCATTAAATGATGTTAAGGCACTTATAAAAAATAATATAAAGTCGAGGAAATCTGTTTCAGTGAAGGATGTTATAAAACAAGTTGCTGGTTTTTACAACTTAGATGAAAGTGTTATTTATAAAAAAACAAGAGTTAAAGAAGTTGTTAAGCCTCGGCAGCTTATTATGTACATCCTTAGAGAAGACTTTCATGTTTCTTATCCGACTATAGGTCAGAAGTTAGGAGGTAGAGATCATACCACAGTGATTCACTCGTGCGATAAAATTAAGAGGGATTTAAAAATTGACAGTCTTTTGTCAAAAGAGGTTGATCAGATACGGGCAATGTTGAATTAATTGTGTATAACTTTTACTTATAAAGTAAAAGATTGTTGTGTGTGTATTTATAATCATATTTTACATTACTTATTAACAAGCTATTGAAAATAAAGTTAGATTAATATGTTTAGAAATATATATAAAAAAAGTTATTAAGTTATAAACATATATAGTAATAGTAATAATAAATTTATATATAAAAACTAATTAAAGTTATTATGAAAATAGAATGTACAAAAGATAATTTAACCGACAGTATATCAATCGCCGAGAAGATCAGCGGTCGAAATTTAACCCTTCCTGTTTTGAATAATTTACTCCTGTTTGCAAAAAACAGAAAGTTCTATATCCGCTCTACAAACTTGGATTTAGGTATTGAGATTGAAATCCCTTCAAAGGTTGTCTCAGAGGGTGTTGTGGCAGTTTCTGGCTCGGTGCTCTACAGCCTTATATCCACCATCTATCAAGACAAAATAACACTTGAAGTTATATCCGGTAATTTAAACATTTCCACAAAATCAAATAAAGCTATTATAAAAGCGGTTCCACATGACGATTTTCCAACACTTCCAACAGTTGCTAAAGGGGGGAAATTAATAAACATAAAAGTGGGAGAGTTAATAAACGGCTTAAAATCGGTGTGGTACAGCGCTTCAATATCTGCAATAAAACAGGAATTATCAAGTGTTTATATCTACAACGACGACGGAAAATTTGTCTTTGTTTCAACCGACTCATTCAGACTAGCTGAGAAAACAATTTCTATTGATGATAAAGTGAAGGATTTTGAACCTATTTTAATACCACTCCCAAACATTTCAGAGATTATAAGAGTTTTGGAGTATGTTGGTGGTAGTATTGATGTAAATATAAACAACAATCAAATATCTTTCGTCTCAGACAAAATTTATTTAACATCCCGACTTATAAATGGAACTTTTCCTGACTACAAGCAGATAATTCCAAAGAAACAGACCACAGAAGTGGTTGTTCTAAAACAAGACATTGTAAATACTCTTAAAAACACAAATGTTTTCTCTGATCAGTTTAATCAAGTTAGTCTTTCTATTGATCCTAAAAGAAAATCGTTTACTATAAGCTCAAAAAATGAGAATGTGGGGGAGATAACCAACAAAGTTGATTCAGCTATCTCAGGCGAGTCTCTTAATATCAATTTTAACCACAAATATATCTCCGACTGCTTTCAGTCTATATATTCAGACAGTATTTCTCTTAAGTTTGCGGGCTTGAGCAAACCTATGATTGTGAGTGGAGTGGGAGATGCATCCTTTTTTTATCTAGTGATGCCTATGAATAAATAAAAACCGCCAAAAAAATTCTTTGGCGGTAAAAATAAGTTGGCACGAGTTGGGTTGACGTAGCCATTCTTAGATGGCGCCTCTCGGGAAAGGAGGTTACACATTTCAAAAAAGAGGTTTCCTCAACTCGTGCAGTTTACTACCCATTAGTTTAATTATAAGGAAGAATCCAATTATTGGCAACTGAATAATTGTTTCATGTTTTCCACTGTGAGCAAGATGGTTTTTAGGTGTGTTTGACAAATGGTATAGGCATGATATACTTTCCAACAGAAGTACGGTAAAAACCATAATTAATTTTACCTCATTTAATCTTATTTTGAAGAGGAGAAAGAATAAATGTCAAGAGGTATACATAATCTTATAAAAAAAGACCTTGAGTGTACAAAATGTGGAGAAGTGCAAAGTATCCAAAGGCTTAAAAATAGAAACAGAGGAAAAGGTCATATTAAGCATTTATGGTGTATAAAATGTAAAGAAAAAACAGCACACATAGAGCTGTAAAAAACATTACTTAATTTTTGTATTAAAAAGAAAGGTGTTTGTGGGGGGACAGGCTATGGATGAAAAAAAGAAGGTAATTAAACTTGCCAAAGTTGTTAAACGCTGTATAAGCTGTGGAGAGAGAATACGGGACAACAATTGGTGTTGTACCTGTAAAGAATTTGTAAAAGAACGAGATGTATATCCAGAATAATAATAAATCCCGAAGTGCTTACGCTTCGGGAGTTTTTTATTCCATTAGAAATAGAGGCGCTGCACGACCTCGCGATTCCTAACAGGATTTATTTTTAAAATCATAGTATCCTTTAGATATGTTCAATATTGGGAATTTTTTGGAAAAATTTAAAAAAATCACTCCCCCCGACAAGCTCGTCAAGGAAGTGTGCATTGACACGGTAAAAAAGATTGTTGGCATTGATATTGAAAAAGACAATATAGATGTGAGAAATGGCATTATTTTTATATCAGCAGATTCTATTATAAAAAGCGAAATTTTCCTTAAAAAAAACGAGATTATAAAAAATCTCACACAAAAACTCTCATCCAAGAAAATAATAAAAGATATCCGTTAAATACTTACATTGAATACCGTTTCCGCCTCGCCACGATTCCTCACAACATCATAGCCGATAATTTTCAATCTGTTCTCTACTTCCAATACGTCCAAATTATTTGGAGTAAATGAAAGTGAGAATGGAGATCTTTTTGATGATCCTATGAATATGTCATTTACAAACACATCAACTTTAGTGATGGGGAATTTGCCACTTATGTCTATATTAACTGTAATTTTGCTGTTTTTACCATACTGTGTATTCGGTGTGGGACTCTTTATTATAATCTTAGGCACAAACTCAGGTTTATGGACATCGTCAATTTCTCTCGGTATCTCGTCAATATTTTCTGTCACAAAACCCTGCTCCGTCTTCCATTTGTCAACTGAGTATTCCCAGAACCTAAACTGCGGGTTGTTCTCCGGTTTATCAGGGATTTTTCCATTTGGATTTTCTTTGTCAACCCAGTAGAGAATTGAGTGTATGTTGGTGAGTACTTTTTCCTCCTTTGTCTCTTCCGGAGTAAACTCACTTGCAAGCTTTCCGGAAATGCCGTCAATAGAATACTCTATTCCTCCTTGCCAAACACTTTTGAGCACAGGTTTTAATTTTAATTCATCAATTTCATCAGGTTTTTTAAATTTTTCATCATCTGTTGCCAAAAGTACCTCGCGCATAAATGCATTCCACATTGGAGCAACTATAAAACCGGCAATTTTTTTCTCCATAGGAGAATTATCGTTGTTTCCCGCCCATGTGCCGACAGAGATATTTGGAGTGTACCCTATAATCCATGCGTCACGGTAATCGTTTGTTGTACCTGTCTTTACCGCAACATCTCTTCCATCAAAGTAAAGATACGAGTGTCGTCCGAATGCGGGGGCTCTTGCATTCTCATCATTTAAAATATCTGATATCAAAAGAGCAGTGTTTTCGGGAAGCACACGCTCATTTTTCTGGGAAAATTCTTCAATAACATTTCCACTTCCGTCCTCAATTTTAAGTATTCCAACTGGCTTATTCCTGACTCCTTTATTTCCAAATACTCCGTAAGCACTGACCATATTAAGAAGAGAAACTTCCCCACCTCCAAGTACAAGCGTAAGGCCGTAGCGATTTATATCAGAGAGTCCTTTAATTCCCATATCTTTTGCCGTGCGAAGTGAGTCGCGAAGCCCCGCAAGGTAGAGCACCTTAACAGAAGGCACATTTATGGACTGTGAGAGAGCATTTCTGAGCGTTACAGGCCCTCTGAATACTTCATCGTAGTTTACGGGAGAATAGCAGTCTTCTTCGCTCGTCAAATCATCGGGTTCACAAGTGGTCTGAAATTGCGTCTTTAAATCAAAAACAACTGTCTCGGGCGTATATCCCTTGTTAAATGCTGTTGCATAAACGAACGGCTTGAACGCCGAGCCTGGCTGGCGGTTCGGGTCAATCACGACATTAAAGTTTCCGTCTATTTCTTCGTCAAAATAATCCCTTGAGCCGACCATTACAAGAATCTGGCCTGTCTTTGGGTCTATTGCAACAAGTCCAGCATTCTCAGCGTTGAATTTTTCTTCATTCTCGTGGGCAAATTTAAATATTGTCTCCTCAGCCTTTTTCTGCAGATCAAAATCAAGAGTTGTAATAACTTTAAATCCTTTCTCTTCAACAGCGCGTTTGCCATATTTATTCTCTAAATACTCTCTTATAAAAAATACAAAATGTGGCGCATTTATGCCGATGTCGCGCTGAGGCTTGAACTTCGTAGTTTCTTGTGAAGCCAAAAGGTACTCCTCCTGCGTTATAAAACCGTTTTGGAACATTCGGTCAAGTACAAGACTTTTTCTCTCTTCAAGTCTGTTTTTGTTGTTCCCATATGGGGAGTAGAAAGTGGGAGCTTGCGGAAGTGCAGCCAGATACGCTGACTCTGAAAGTGTAAGATATGATGCACTCTTGTTGAAAAACATTTCACTTGCCTCCTCTATTCCGTATATGTTTCCGCCGTAAGGCGATTCATTAAGATAAAGCTCTAAAATTTCTTCCTTAGAAAGCTCTTGCTCAAGTCTGAGAGAGAGAATCCACTCTTTGAGCTTTCGTGAGATTTTTTTCTCTGATGTAAGGATGGAGTTTTTTACAACCTGTTGAGTAATCGTTGAGCCTCCTTGGCTGAATTCAAGAGCTCCTAAATTAACAAGTATTGCGCGTAAAATTGCTTGTAGCTTTATTCCTTTATGATCATAAAATTCTGCATCCTCTATTGCGACAGTTGCATTTTTAATGTGCCGCGATACATCAGAGAGCGGGATAACAGTCCTCTGAACATTTTCATGCACATCGTAAAGAAGCACTTCCCCCGTTCTGTCATAGATTTTTGTTGACTGGCGGACTATTCTCTTCTCAAACGAATCAAGCTCAGGAATTGAAAGAGATGACGCCCAGAGTATCATAGCACCCACACCAAAAAGTCCTGCTATGACAATGAGTTTTACAAATGCACCGAATTTGCCGCGGACTTTACGGTTTCTTTTTCTAGACATTTTCTTATATTAACATAATAGCTGTGTTATTATTAACATTATGTTTTGGAATTCAAAAAGGGGTATAGAAGTTTCTAATATTGAGAAAATAGAAAATTTTCTCTCAAGAGGTGTCGAGAATATATATCCAAACAAGCAATTTTTGGAGGAGAAATTAAAGAAAGGGGAGAAACTAACTATGTATCTTGGTATTGACCCCACTGGACCCTCACTTCATCTTGGCCATGCAACCGTACTTAAAAAGCTTGGAGAGTTTCAAGGACTTGGGCATAAAGCGATTCTTTTGATTGGTGATTTTACAGGAGTAATAGGGGACCCTACGGACAAAACTTCAGTTAGAAAAAAACTTACAAGAGAAGAAGTTTTGGATAATGCCAAACTTTATAAGGAACAGGCATCCGTATTCTTAAATTTCAGTGGGGAAAATTATGCTGAGATAAAATATAATTCTGAGTGGCTCTCTAAAATGTGTTTTGAAAAAGTGCTTGATCTTGCCTCAAACATGACAGTGGAACAGATGCTCAAGCGTGATATGTTTGAGGAGAGAAGAAAAGCAGATAAGCCAATTTATATCCACGAATTTCTGTATCCCCTGATGCAGGGGTATGACTCTGTTGCGATGGAGGTTGATGGAGAGATA
Source organism: Candidatus Phycocordibacter aenigmaticus (assembly GCA_002327585.1). Classification (GTDB taxonomy): domain Bacteria; phylum Patescibacteriota; class Minisyncoccia; order Phycocordibacterales; family UBA2163; genus UBA2163. Next base: position 68,579 of record DCWL01000006.1, on the reverse strand, counting down.
GGGGGGAATGACCAGACATTCAATATGCTTATCGGAAGAACACTTATGAAACAAATGCTTAGAAAAGAGAAATTTGTAATGACAACAAAACTTATTGAAGATACAGTAGGAGCAAAAATGGGTAAAACTGAAGGTAATATGATTAAATTTACCGATAGTGAGAATGAAATGTTTGGGAAAGTTATGAGCTGGACTGACGAGACGATAACTCCTGGATTTGAACTTGCTACAGATATTTCTATTGACGAAATTGAAAAAGTAAAATCAGACTTAGAAAGTAATATAAAACCAAAAGATATTAAAATGAAACTAGCGGGAGAGATTGTTTCTATATATCACGGAAAAGATTCTGCAGAGAAAGCAAAAAATAATTTTATAAAAACTTTCAGCGACGGAGGAGTATCTGAAGACGCTGAAGAAATAGAAGTCGAAAAAGGTATACCACTTTACGATGCGGTTTCAAAACTTGTTGAATCAAAAACAGATTTAAGGAGATTGGTGGAAGCAGGTGCCGTGACAGAAATTGGAGGAAGTATAATAAATGACATTAATTTTAAAATAGAAAAAAATACGACGATAAAAATAGGAAAGAAAAGATTTTTGAAGGTAAAAGTTAAATAAGATTTCTTTCGGAGGCAATACAGGTAAGTCCTACAGCAATTGCATCAAATTCGTCGTCGTGCTCAATCTCTTTATCTATTGGAATAAGATTTTTAACCATTGCGATGACTTGTTTTTTATCACCGTGGCCGTTTCCGGTTGTCGCGACTTTTATCTGAAGTGGCGTGTATTCATATACATCCATTTTGTTTACTTTTGCAATGTATAAAAGTGCCCCACGAACCTCGCTAACCCGCGTCGCGGTTTTTTGATTCGTATTGAAAAAAAGTTTTTCAATCGCAAGCACACCTGGCTTATATTTTTTTATAATCCTTTCAACTTCGTCACTTATCTTTTTAAGTCGTTCCAAAAAAGGAAGCTCTGCAGATGTTTTAAAACAATCAGAATAAATAAGCTTTTCTTTATTATTAGTTTTTTCTAATATAGAAATTCCAACTCTCTCATATCCTGGATCTATAGATAATATAGTCATATGTACATAGTACATTTTAGGAAGAGGTTTTACTCCTTGACAAATAAAATAAAGCATGCTAAACTATCCACAGTTAGTACTTTAAGTGGCTAATATTATATTAGTTGCAAGTGTCGCTGATGGGATACTTGCAGGAAACCACAGAAAGAAGCCCTCCGGTTATGGGTGAGCACTCATTAGGGTTGTATAGGAATACATAACTATACAATAGGAGACATAGTAATGTGTCGAATTCCAAGTCAGGTTGACTTGGGCGCATGGGATGATTTCTCGGTCACTCATCCATGGAGCATAAACAAGGAATTGCTGTACCGAGGCACGTCGGAATCAAGCCAGTGTAGTGACAGTCTTACACATCGGAGCTTGTACGTAATGGGGCACGCCGGCAACTAGGGTCGAGTTGCAACTGTCTGACGCCCCAAGAGGAGCAAGAAGTTTTGTTTCCTCTTGGGAGTGTCATTATAATAAGAGTAAAAGAGATAGGATCACCAAAAATATGGTGATCTTTTTTATTTTAATGGTAATAAATATTGTGCTGAGGAATATAAAGTTAGAGTTAATCTTATAACTTATCTACACGTTTATATACACCCCCTGCACGTCGTCGTGGTCTTCAAGTTCTTCGATGAGTTTCATAAGTTTTTCACCATCTTCCTCTGAAATTGAAACGACTGTTTTGGGACTCCACTTCTCGTCAACTTTTTCAAATGCCCAAGCTGCCGCGCCTTGCGCAGCGAGTTGGGTTCCATGCTTGTTAAGTAAATATTTTATCTCCGCGGCAGTTCTGTTTCTACTGTCGGTGAGGCCTTCAATTATTATTGCAGAACCTCCTGGCCCGTAGGCCTCGTAAAGAACATTCTCCATATTCGCACCCCCTCCCTCTTTTCCTTTGGCTATCGCGCGATTGATGTTGTTCGAGGGCATATTTGCGGCGCGCGCCCTCTCAATCGCAAGGCGCACTCCAGGGGATTCTACATCACCCCCCGCTTTTTTTGACTCAACTTCAATAAACCGAACAAGTTTTGAAAATACTTTGCTTTTTTTGGCATCAGTAAGTGCTTTCTTGTGTTTTATTTTTGACCATTTGCTGTGACCAGACATAGTTTATAGTAATTTTTCCTGCATATTTTTTGGAACTTTATATCCTAAATGTTTGTATGCATGCTCTGTCGCAATGCGTCCGCGTGGAGTTCTCTGTAGAAGCCCGAGCTGTATAAGGTAGGGTTCATGCACCTCCTCAATAGTCGCCTGCTCTTCTGAAATGGCGGCCGAAAGAGTGTTTAACCCGACAGGTCCTCCGCTAAATTTGGTTATTATAATTTCAAGAATTTTTCTGTCTACTGAATTCAGTCCTAACTCATCAATCTCCAAAAGTGAAAGAGCCTTACCAACTTGTTCTTTTGAGAGAGTTTTTCTGTTTACTTGCGCAAAGTCTCGGCAGCGCTTCAGAAGATAATTAGCGACTCTTGGTGTGAAACGGCTGCGTTTTGAAATCTCGGAAATTGCCACATCACCAACTTCAACTCCTAAAATTTTAGAAGAGCGGTTGAGAATATCCTCTATCTCGTCCTGACTGTAGAAATTCAGACGAAATATTCCACCAGAGAATCGGGAGCGGAGTGGAGCGGAGAGAAGCGCAATACGCGTGGTTGCAGCAATTAATGTAAAGGCAGAAAGCTCAAGCTGGATTGTTCGCGCAGATGGACCTTTACCTATTATTATATCTATTGCTCCGGACTCCATTGCAGGGTAGAGAACTTCTTCAATTGTTTTATTAAGGCGATGAACTTCATCAATGAATAAAATGTCTCCATCACCAAGGTTTGTCAAAACCGCAGCCAGATCTCCAATCTTTTCAATTGCAGGACCAGAGGTTACACGCACTTGCACCCCGAGTTCTTTTGAAATCAAATGAGCGAGTGTTGTCTTTCCAAGCCCTGGCGGACCGTAAAACAAAATATGTTCCGGTGGATGACTACGCTCTTTAGCCGCGGTTAAGAGAATTCTCAAATTCTTTTTTATATTCACCTGCCCGACATACTCATCCCAGCTCTTCGGACGTAAGGTATTGTCCAGAGAAGGTTTGGAGTTGTTTTCAGAAAGGGACGGCTTCTTTTTTTGACTTGACATAAGCTATTTTTTATGCTACATTACATACAATCAAGAGCATGAATCTCTAAGCAAATCGATGCCCTTGTTAAGGACGTTTTGGTTCTGACTTTGGTTAGGTTCGCTCGAGCTATCCTCAAATGAGGTGCTCACTTTTAGTATCACTATTAAAAGCATTGCTTAGAGATTCATGATCTGGACTTGTCTCGCTATAGCAAGCGAAGCTTGCGGAGGCAAATCTTTTATAAAGGACCTTCAAGCTCCACAACTCTCTGAAGTTCATCAAGCGACGTTACACCTTTTAAAACTTTCAAAACACCGTCTTGCTGAATTGTAAAAAGCTTCTGCTTTTTTGATGCGTCACTTATTTCACGTTCGCTCGCGCTTTTCTTAACAAGAACTTCAATATCTGAATCCATTATTATAGCTTCAAATATTCCAATTCTTCCTTTGTAACCTGTATTGTTGCACTCATCACATCCTTCCGCTTCCCAGATTTTTGAAATCTCCTCCGGAACACTTTTCTTCTCAACAATAGAATTTAAAATATTTTTAATTATTCCTTTTTTATCTTCATTAAGTAGAACTTCTTTTTTACATGCATCACAGAGTTTTCTTACAAGACGTTGCGCGATGACGATATTTACCGCGGAACTTATAACTTTAGGATTCACTCCCAGATCAACAAGACGGGGAAATGAGCCTGCCGCATTGTTTGTATGAAGTGTTGAGAAAACCAAATGCCCCGTCAGCGCAGCATTTATCGCAGTTCCCGCAACATCCTCATCTCTTATTTCACCAACCATTATTATGTCCGGGTCCTGACGGAGTGCCGAGCGCAATCCATTTCCGAAAGTATATTTTTTTTCGTCGACTTGCGTTTGTACTATCCCAGCAAGATGATATTCAATCGGGTCCTCAATCGTAATCACTTTTTTCTCAGGTGTTTGGATTTTTCTCAAAAAACCATAAAGTGTCGTTGTTTTTCCTGAGCCAGTAGGGCCTGTGGTTAAGATCATTCCGTTGGGCTTTTTAATTTCTTTTTCAAGGAAATCAAAGAGCTTTTTTTCTATCCCAAGTTCTTCCATGGAAAGAGCTATTGTTTCCGGATTTAGAATTCTTAAAACAACTGATTCGCCGTATGCGCCGGGAAGCACTGATGTTCTTATCTCAATATTATTTTGGTCAATGTGAACGGAAAATCTGCCATCCTGCGCTTTGTCTTTAATATTTATTTTAAGTCCTGAGGTGAGTTTTATTCTGGAGAGAAGAAGATTGAAAGTTTGAGTGTCAAGCTCTGTAATATCAATTAAAACACCGTCAAGACGATACCTCAGGCGTACAGAAAGTTCTGCTGGCTCAATATGAACATCTGATGCTCTGGATGAGAGCCCTCCAGCAAGAATTACTTCAAGTATCCTGGAAATCTTACGAGCTTTCTTCATTTGAAGAGTTTCTTCTATGAGTTTTTTTATATCATCTATATTTTTTAATTCATTTAAAATATTACTTATTTCATCTCCTGATATATCAAGAACACCAGCTTTTGTTTTCGTTGCAAAAGATATGTCAGCGTAACGCTTGATTGCGCGTTTTATACTACCTGATGATGCCATAAAAATCGTTGGTTTATATCCTCTATCCTCAAGCTTTTTTATTGCGGTTACAGCTTCTTCTTTATTTGGGGAGCGTATAGCAATGGAAAGTTTTTTGCCGATTTTATTAAAGATTGCCATTTCAGCACTTTTGGCGACATCCTCATTTATAAGTCCGAGAGCGTCGGTATTTATAGGTACGCGGGAAAGGTCAATATACTGCAATTTATACTTACTTGAGAGAATTTTTGCCAACTCCTCCTCCTCTTTTTTATGGAGTTCCTCTATCTTTTTATTAGATTTTGTTTCGTCAAAAGTGACCATTTCTTTCAATATAGCGTCTTTTTTATGAACTGACAATGTTGCTTTATGCATAAATTGTGTGGTTATCCTTACAAACAAAACAATAGGCCTAGCTATTTTTATAGCTAGACCTCATGGCACATTAATTATTTTACTCTAAAGAAAGTATTTTATTTTCAACTAAATCCTCATCTTCTTTGAGAAACTCTTCCAACTCCTTCTCAATATCAATTTGAATCTTCTCAATACTCTTCTCTTTTCTATTACTGCCACTGGCGATTTTACCAAAACCATCTACTATTTTTATTGTCATTTTAAGTGGAGAGATTACAACTCCACCGAAAAAACCAAATAAACCATATTTTTTTGCCCCCTTTGCTGGAGTTGTAACTATTTCTGTCCAACCGAACAACACATCCACAACACCTTCAATTCTATTTTCAATAGAACTCTTTTCTTGTTTCTGAATATTAATATTTATTTTATTTGAAGCTTGAGTTGTGTATGAAAATACTGTAAAAATGAAAATAATAAATATGTAATACAAAGCTCGTTTCATTATTCCCACCTCCCTCCTTCTAGATTTTAAAAAGATCTCTTTGTCTTAATTTAAATAATATCATTTTTTTAAAATATAAAAAAAGCCCAATCCATAAAGATTAGGCCTATGAGTGCTCAGACTGATTGTTTTAAAACAATTTTTACTATAAATCTTCTCCCGGCCAGCTGTCCACAATGTTCTTCTCTTTGAAAAATGTTACTAAATCAATAGCACCTATACCTGTACGTACGGCCGCTTTTGCCGCTCCAACACCAACATTAACCGGAAACAACACTTTGCCGGCCCATCCAGGTTTTGCTGCTTGTTGCATAGGGTAAATTGCCGTTTCCGTCCAACCAGCGACTATGCCAACTGACGATTTTGCTAAATTATCTTTTGGGTCCGCAGATGCTTTCTGCTGCATACTTGTAAAACCAGCTATAAATACTGTCAGTATTACTATAAATAGGATTTTTTTGAACATAACATTTGCCTCCTTTTTTATAAAACATTCTGAAAATTTTAAAAGAGCACTCCATAATTAGAATATGCTGATTCGGTCAAGAAGTCAATAATACGGTATATATTGACAAAATTGGTAGATATGATATAATGAATACAGACTTGAAATCTTATTTATATTTATAATCTATTTTTCTTTAAAGGAGGAAGTGATGAAAGTTAAATTTTTGGCTTTGTCAATACTTTTAGTAGTTGTGTTCGGGATGAGTGGGGGGTGTGTATATAATACAGGAAAGACAAGCACAGTAAGTTATTCCTGGCCCGTAAGGTCTTTTATTTATCCATACACAGAAGTTACTGTGAGCAACAATATGGAAGATGCTTATGTGGACATCAACTCCAGTGTAAGCAAAAAGTCAAATTTAGGCCCGGGGGATTATCATACTTTTGTTTTTCCAGGGAGCACAACTCGTAGAGTTGAGTATTCTGTAATTATTACAATCAAAAGAAAAGGAAAAGCGCCAAAGTCATACACGGAGAGAGTCCGAGTATCTAGGCGCGACAATGACGTAATCTCTTTTGAAGTAAGAGATTATGGAAGAATAAGGAAAAGAGGATGATGTACAAAAGGGGAGAGTCTAAAAAGATCTCCCCTTTTTTATGTTAAAATTATATTTATGACAGCAAAAAGTTTAAAGGAAACTGAAAAAATTGCAAAAGAATTTATTAAAAATCTTGTGCCTAACAAAGATACTGCTTTAGTCATTACTCTTTATGGGGAGCTTGGTTCAGGGAAAACAACATTTGTGAAATATATTGCCAAAACATTCGGACTTGAGAAAACCGTTACAAGTCCGACTTTTGTTATTGAAAAGATATATAAAATAGAAGATAAAAATTTTGATTACCTTATTCATATAGATGCATATCGCTTAAAGGAAGGAGAAGAGTTAAAGCAATTAGGTTGGAAAGAAATCTTAGAGAATCCAAAGAATCTAATTTTCATAGAATGGCCGGAAAATGTGAAAGATATATTACCTGAAAACAAACAGGAAATACACTTTAAATTCATAGACGAAAATACCAGGGAAATTAGTACTTGACAAATATATCTAAATATGCTATGCTATTCATAGTTAATTAAGTTCTTTTTATCTTTTTCACATTTAATCTCTTGAAAGGAGATCAAAAATGAAAAATATTTTGTTGGTTGTTATGTTGGTCGCAGTTACTTCTTTTTTCTCTGCTAATTCGTTTGCAGAGGGAAAATCTGACAGGGTCAAAGCTATTGAATCTATAGTGTCTTCATCTAAGGAGTTACATTTTACCCCAGAGGAAGTTCCAGGAAATTTGACTGCAGCTTGGATGTTTTTCGAATCAAAAGTAATAGAAGGTTATATTCTTGTTGAGACGATTAACCTTTACGAAAGGGTTGGATTTATTACAGCCAACGATGCTGATAAGTTCAAATATTTTGTAGACAAACTTATCAAAGTTCTCCAAGAAGCTTCTGACGATGTATTTGAAATGAGAAATGAAGCTATATCTAAGTCAGAAGAAAAAAAATCGTAAATAAGTATATTTTAATTAAGGGCCGGAACATGCTATCTATGTATGTGAAGGTCCTTTTTTTATTGCAAATTCTAATTTAGATTTTATGGTAAAATCATCATATGAACGAGAAAAAGAAAAAAAGATTAGTGCTTTTGGATGCCCATGCAATTCTCCATAGGGCATACCACGCACTACCTGATTTTACGTCAGACAAAGGCGAACCAACTGGCGCACTTTATGGCTTGTCTTCAATGCTTATGAAAATTATTGCCGACCTGAAGCCTGACTACTTGGCTGCATGTTATGATTTACAGGAACCTACATATAGACATGAAGTTTACGAAGACTATAAAGCAGGACGCCCCAAAACAGATGATGAACTCATAGCACAAATGGATCGCTCAAGAGATATTTTTGAATCATTTGGTATTCCTATTTACGAGAAGGTGGGCTTTGAAGCAGATGATGTACTGGGAACTATAGTAGAGCAGGTTAAAGACAAGAAAGATATTAATACTATAATCGCCTCTGGCGACATGGATACGCTTCAGTTGGTGAATAATAAAAAAGTGTGCGTCTATACGCTCAAAAAAGGAATTAAAGAAACAATTGTCTATGACGAAAAGGGCGTTGAAGAGAGATTTGGCTTTAAACCTGAGTTTTTAATTGACTATAAAGGTCTTCGCGGAGATCCTTCTGACAATATTCCTGGAGTTGTCGGAATTGGAGAAAAGACCGCAACGGAGTTGATACAGAAATTCGGCACCATTGAAGATATTTACAAAATACTCAAGAAAGATAAGAAAAAGTTTGAAAAAGCTGGTATAAAACCTCGCATTGTAGGTATTTTAGAGGAAAATGAAGAAGAGGCTCAGTTCTCAAAAATGCTTGCAACAATCCGCCTTGATGTGCCTATAAAATTTGAAATACCTAAAAGAAACTGGAATCAAGCACTTGAAGTGAACAAGATTCTTAAACTTTTCAAAGAACTTGGCTTCAGAACACTATCGCAAAGAGCCCGAGATGCTTTCGGTATTTCTTCTAGCAATGAGAATAAAACTAATCCAAAGCCCGACCTTGGACTTGAGTCGAAAAAAGAGGAAATTTCAGAATTAGAAATTAAAAAAATTACAATTGCACTTTGGCTCTTGAAATCAGACATCACAAATCCGACAATTGAAGATATTCTGCAGTTTGCAAACACTGATTCATTTGAGGATGCGGAGGAAAAAATATTAGCTGAAATAAAAAAGCAGAAACTTGAAAAAGTTTACAAAGAAATTGAACTTCCACTCATTTCCATAATTGAAAAAATGGAGAAAAGAGGAATCACAATCGACATTGCATATTTAAAAAGTCTTTCAGAAGATTACCATAAGAAACTCTCTGCAATAAAGAATAAGATATATAAACACTCTGGTGGTGAATTTAACATCAACTCGCCAAAACAGCTCGGCGAAGTTTTGTTTGATAAGTTAAGCCTAACTCCTAAGAATCAAAGAAGAACTGGAACAGGCGCGCGCTCAACTCGAGAATCCGAACTTGAGAAAATGTCCAATCTGCATCCTATTGTAGGTGAAATACTTTCATATCGGCAATTACAGAAACTTCTTTCAACTTATATAGACAACATTCCGCATCTTCTAGACGATGAAAATCATTTGCACACAACATTTCTGCAAACAGGGACAACAACAGGAAGGATGTCATCACAAAATCCGAATCTACAGAACATTCCTATACGGACGGAGCTTGGGAGGAATATAAGAAATGCATTTGTTGCAAGAGATGGATATAAACTTGTCGCTTTTGATTACTCCCAGATTGAACTTAAAGTAGCAGCTTTTCTCTCGCATGATGAAAAGTTGATTAAAAATTTCAAAGAGGGTGGAGATATTCACACTGAAGTTGCGTCAGAAGTCTTTAATGTACCAATAGATAGGGTTGACGAAGAAATGAGGAGGGAGGCAAAGGTGATTAATTTTGGTATTCAGTATGGGATGGGAGTCAGTGCACTTCGGGAAAGTCTCGGGACGACGCGTGCTGAAGCACAGAAATATCTTAATGAATATTTCAAAATTTTCTCCGGACTCGCTCACTATATTCATGAAACAAAGCTAGACGCCGCAAGAGATGGCTTTACAGAAACCTATTTTGGAAGGAGGAGACACTTTGAGGGGATCAATTCCAGAATCCCTTATATTAAGGCTGCCGCTGAGCGTATGGCGATAAATGCTCCGATTCAGGGCACACAGGCAGACATTATCAAGATTGCAATGTCGCGTGCTGACAGATATATTATGGAGAATAATCTTTCAAAAGAAGTTACTCTTCTTTTACAAGTTCATGACGAACTTGTATATGAGATAAAAGAAGAAAAGGTAAAAGAGATCTCAAATGAGATAAAAAAAATTATGGAATCAATAATTGACCCTAAAGAAATTTACGGAATTAAACTTAAAGTGGATGTATCCATGGGCTTCAATTGGGGAGAAATGAAAAAATTATGATATATCTTTTATATGGTACAGATACAATAGAATCGCGAAAAAAATTGCATACGCTTTTGAATAGTATGTTTGTAAAAAAACCGGACGCATCTTTTATACGCGTTGATACGGAGAATTTTGATGAAGAAAGAATTACTGAGTTTATAGGAGGACAAGGACTTTTTAAAAATAAATATGTAATTGTTTTTGACAATTTATTTGAGGAAAAACAGATGAAAGATGCGATTTTGAAAAAATTAAAAGAGATTTCACAGTCACAAAATATTTTTATTTTCCTTGAAGAGAAATTAAACAAGACGGAACTTAACAGGTTTAAAAAATACGCAGAGAAGATACAAAAGTTCAGTAAAAAAAGTATAGTTGAAAAAAAGAAGTTTGATATATTCTCACTAACTAATGCTTTTGGCAGAAGAGACAAGAAAGGACTTTGGGTTTTGTATCAGAAAGCAAAACTAAATAATGTTTCAGATGAAGAAATTCATGGAATTTTATTCTGGCAGATTAAGAGTATAATACTCTCTTTGAATGCACAAAGTGCTATGGAATCAGGGCTTAACCCATTTGTATTCAGAAAATCCTTTGGATTTCTGAAAAACTATTCTGAAAGTGAACTTAAAAAGTTTTCCAACTCACTTGTATCTTTGTATCACGATACCAGAAAAGGAATACATGAAATGGACACGGCACTAGAGAGATTTATTTTAGGAATATAATTGTCCGCCCAGTAGGACTCGAACCTACGACCCTCTGCTTAAAAGGCAGGTGCTCTACCAAACTGAGCTATGGGCGGTTAAATTAAGACAAGAAAAATAATACCACTATTATAGAGGTAAATCAAACGCGAATGCGCCTGCTCCAGAGAAAATAAGAGATAAAGATGCAACAAGCATAAGAATGTAAAACATTTTACTGTATTTTGCCACCTTATTCAGATCTTTGTACAGCCACTTTACAAACAGTGCGTCAATTGCAATCAAGACTCCTGCGATTGCGGCAATCTGCGTCAGAAATCCTGCTATAAGAAAAAAACCAGTGATAATTTCAAGTATTCCGCCGAACCATACAATGGATATTGCCAATTTAGGCCATCTGTTTGCAACTTGATTTGTAGCCGTAACTCTATCTTTGAATAAATAAGAATATCCTATCCAAAGAAACATTAGGCCGACTGTGATGCGGATTAAAAATGGCGAGAGAAGCCCTAAAAACAATAGATTTGGAAATGTATTTAACATTAGTAATATTGTAGCATTTGTATATAATATTTTCTATGGCTAAAGCTTGTTTAATACTTCATAACATTAGAAGCGTTCATAATATCGGCGCTATTTTTAGAACTGCAGATGCTGCAGGTATTTCAAAAATTTATCTAACTGGCTATACACCTACGCCCGTGGACCGTTTTGGGAGAGCAAGGAAGGATTTAGCAAAGACTGCGCTTGGCGCGGAAAAATCTATAGAGTGGGAACATATTAAATCAATAGATTCTCTTATAAAAAAAATCAAAAAAGATGAATTTAAAATAATCGCAGTTGAACAGAGAGAAAATGCAATTGATTACAAGAAACTTAAAATAAAATTTCCTACAGCATTTATTTTCGGAAATGAAGTAAAAGGACTCTCAAAATTAATTTTAAAAAAGTGTGATCAAATTGTGCAAATTAAAATGCTTGGCAGAAAAGAATCACTCAATGTTTCTGTTGCAGTAGGAGTTTTTATTTTCAGAGTTCTTAATATTTAATAAGTGTATATATCTACAATCTTCCCTTCATTATCCAGAAGCCGTATGATTTCGCGCTTTTCCCTCCATATTTCCCCGCTTCTTCCAAGGAAAACTCTCCACTCATCTCCTATAAAATCTAGATCATTTCTATGGTTTTTTACGCACCCCGTGTAGTTTATATTTTTCGATATGAACTCACTGCAACTATTCGTCGTCCCTAAGGGAAGCGCATCAATGGGCATCTCGCACCAGCTAAGACTTTTTACAATGTCCTTGCAAGTAAAATCACTTGGTGGCATGTTTGCGAATTTATCAAATTCATCCAACGGACTTGGGCAGTTCTTTCTCAAGCTCGGCGAGAAATCTTGAAATTGCTCAAAATATCCTACACATTTATTCATCTTAAATGATGCGCCTATTGGAGAACGGCCGGTTGAAATGATTACTTCCTCCCCTGCTTTAAGAGATATCGGTGGCTCGGCATTTATAACACCCGACCTGAACACCTCAACCGCTCCGCCTATAACCATCTTCTTTTTTGAAATCATACTTTCAAGTTTCCATCCCGTAATGGAAATATTTTCTGCATTTCTCCGTGAAGCTGACAGAATTACATACTCTTCCTGAGCGGAATCCTTTTTTGGTCCTGAAGCTTTTTTTCCAATTGTTATTTTATCTTCGTATTTTGAAAATTCCCCCCGCGCCTGTATATCTTCCAGTTCCTCTGACACTTCATCTAAATTGTTCCTTACTTTTTCAATAGAAACTCCAAACTTTCCGTATTTCTCGCCTGATCCAAGCGGAGGAGGAGGCTTCAAGAATATTCCTGTATCAAGGCGCTCTCGCTCTGGCCCACCTGTAAAAAGCCAGACAATACCAAGTCCCGTTATTATAAGTATTACCAATATAAGGTCTCCTTTTGCTCCCACGATATTTTTATTTATTAATTAATAGACGGAGTTCTTCTCTTGCGACCTCAGCGTCGCTCCACGGTGTTTTTTTACCATTTGACTCCATTATATAAGGGTCGGTTCCTTTTCCTGTTATCAATACTATATCGGTTTTTTCTGCAGATGTTAATGCTTTTTTTATTGCCTCTCTTCTGTCAATTATTATCTCAGGGTTATTTTTAATTATCCCTTCCGCCACATTTTCTATAATTCGCACAGGGTCCTCGTCATAAGGGTCTTCGTTTGTAAGAATTATATGCTTGCAATAATTATCAGCAATCTTACCCATCTCAGGCCTTTTCCATTTATCTCTTCCTCCACCGGTGCTTCCAAGGACACAAATTTTCTCTGATTTGCCGAATGCTTTGCAGAGTTCTTCTAAAGATTCTTTTGTATGTGCGTAGTCCACTATCACGGTAAAATCCTGCCCCTCGTCTATTCTCTCAACTCTGCCTTTAACTCCCTCAAATTTTTCAAGCGTGTTTTTTATAATATTAAAACTTATATTTTGGCTTTTTGCAAAGTTTATTGCGGCAAGTACGTTGTATATACTGAATGTTCCGACGAGTTTTAAGTGAATTTTCAGTCCGTCAAATGTTATTTCTGTAAATTTTTCAGAAAGAATATACGGCTCAGCGTTTTTAAGAGAAAACGGTATTTTATTTTTAACCAAGACTTTCAAAAACTTCTCGCCGTATTTGTCGTCACTGTTTACTATCACTATCTTATTTTTCTTTGGAGAGTTCTCAAGAGAGTGCGCTATTTTTAATTTTGCATTCAGATAGTTTTCAAACGAGCCATGCGATTCAATATGCTCGGGCGCGATGTTAGTAAATATAAGTGAGTCAAGCGCGATGAATTTATGCCTGAACTGCTTGGCACCTTCTGATGTCATTTCTATTACTGCATATTTGCAATGTGCATTTACCGCACTGTAGAGAAATCTTTGTATAAAAAATCGCCCTGGCATTGTCATTTTAAAAAGATTTTTTTCTTCTTTATTTCTGATTTTGAAGCGAATTGTGTTTAGAAGTGCGACTTTTTCTCCAGCGTTTTCCAGGATGGCGTTTATCAATTCTGTTATCGTTGTTTTTCCTTTTGTTCCCGTTACACCTATGATAAAAATTTTTCGCGAGGGAAATCTATAATATAAGGCTCCAAAAAATGCCATTAAAAAGTGATATACAGGCTGAACTGTATGGAAAATCTTTGTCGGAATGATTTTCTTCCCCAAACTTAAAATATTTTCTATCATGTTTGATTGCCGAGTATTTTAAGTACCTCTTTTAGTCGGTCGCTTGCCCCAACAGTTCCTTTACCGATTTTCTTCATTGCCTCACGTGCTTCTCTTGTTGAGTATCCAAGAGCCTGAAGAGCTTCAAGCGTTTCTATTTCATCTTTAATCATTGAGCTGTCGCCCCTGCTCTCTGTTGAGTCGAGTTTATCTCTAAGCTCAATTATAATTTTCTCCGCGCTCTTTCGGCCAATACCTGAGACCTTTGTTAAATATGTACTTTCGCCTGAGGATACAGCGGTTTTAAGAGTTGAAACATCCGCGACAGAGAGAATTGCAAGCCCCGACTTTGGGCCTATTCCTGATATTGATATAAGCATCTCAAAAAACTTAAGCTCTTCATTTTCCAGAAATCCATAAAGATCAAGCGATGTCTCACGGACAGCTAAGTGTGTTTTTAGTGAAATCACAGGACTTCCAGAATCGCGGATCTTCTTTATTGTCTCAATCGTCATATTGACTTTATATCCTACGCCACCTACAAGAAGCACAATGGAATTACCTGTTATTTCAGCTATTTCTCCTTTAAGCTGGGCAATCATGGGTTAAGTATGAAGTATTAGGTATTAAGTATCAAGTATACTACCTAAACCTTGCATTTTAAGATTATTGCTGATAAAGTACTGAAAAGCTAATTAGTTAATGAAGCTAAAAGCTATAAGCTAGAATATGGCAATAACAAAATCGGCAAAAAAGGCAATAAGAAGCTCAGCGCGGAAGCGCGTTTTTAATCTGCGTCGGATGAATACCCTAAGGGATACGGTAAAAGAAATAAGAAAGCTTGCTGGAGATAAAAAGAAAGAAGAAGCAACAGCTCTTCTTGGGAAAGCGTACAAAGCGATTGACAAAGCGGCAAAAAGGGGAGTTATAAAGAAAAATACTGCTGCACGCAAAAAATCCCGCCTGATAAAATTTATAAATAATTAAAGTGCCCTCCTGTAGTTTAATGGATAGAACGCGGGCTTGCGGAGCCCGTAATACAGGTTCAATTCCTGTCAGGAGGATAGCATTAAAAGCCGAAGAATTCCATGATTTTCTGCACGAGAGATTCACTATCTTCTTCTTCAACTAAATATTCTAAAAGATAATTGCGCACATCATTTGGAGATACATCCTCTATTGGGATAATAATATGAGGAGCAAGAAGTTTTTTTGATTTTATTAAAAGCTTTGGAGCTGTATTTTCATCTACATCTTCAACCCAGAATGATTCCAATGATGAATATGGATGCAGGACATTGCCGATGACGATGCCACGCTGAATTATTTTAAAGTCTACACGGTTTGGTCTTTTTGATGCATGTATTCCAAGCACAAAAGCGCCGAGTAAAATTACGATTGCAAACAATATATTGTTGAAAATAATTGCCATTACTGCTCCGGCAATAGCAACAATTCCTAGAGCCCAGAACCAGTCGGAATTTTTATGTATATGCTCATGCTCAAACGCACTCCACTGAAGTTGTATTGCCATAGTGTTTTTAAATTAAGATTTGATTGTATTTATACACCCTTTAGAATAATTATATATTATCTATCTGAAGGCAGAAAGATATTGTGTAAGAATTGCTCTGCACGTATATATATATTATCATGCAATGTTTTGAAAACAAATTTCTTTTGTTGAATTGTTGTATAAGTGATATAAAGTATAGATATGAACAAAATCGAGAGGAGGAAAGAAATACTTCTTACTATCCCATTTTTCCTAATTATTATTTTTAGTATTTTAATGGGGTATTTTTCTTTTATCGAAGCGTTTAAAAAAGCAAGAGTCGTTGGCATAGATGAAATAGCAAGACGGGCAGATGATCTCCCTCCGCCGATTGAAAGAGACTATTCAGAGCGCGTTAAAATAGAACTTGAAGTTATTTCGGAAATAGCAGAATTTGACAACGGAAAGACATTTGAATATTGGACATACAACAGAAGGGTTCCAGGACCATTTGTCCGTGTGAGGCAGGGAGATATAGTTGAAGTTCAACTGACGCATATTCCCAAAGATTCGCCTATGAAAGGTCATTCGCATGATCTTTCTCGCGTCAGATCAAATCCACAAGATGTTCACATAAAAGCTGGCCAAGGAGAACATTCGGTTGACTTCCATGCGGCGCTTGGCTTTATGGGTGGTGCAGAATTAATAAAAGTTGCACCAGGGGAGACAAAATCTTTTGAGTTTAAAACAACACGTCCAGGTATTTACATTTATCATTGTGGAAGTTCCCATGTTCCAACACATCTTGCACGCGGAATGTATGGAATGATACTTGTTGAGCCTGAAGGTGGGCTGCCTAAGGTAGATAAAGAATATTATGTAATGCAGGGTGAACTTTATACTAAAGGTGATTTTGAAGATAAAGGATTTCAAGAATTAAGCAAGAAAAAACTATTAAGAGAACAACCTGAATACTACATATTTAACGGCCGTATAGGAGCACTTAAAGGAGACAGGGCACTTACTTCAAATACTGGAGAAACCGTAAGAATATTTTTTGGCAACAGCGGGCAAAAAATTTCAAGTTTTCACATAATTGGCGAAATATTTGATTCTGTATATACACAAGGAGATCTAACATCACCTCCTCTTAAAAATGTGCAAACAACCCTCATCCCTGCAGGGGGTGCTGTTGTGGTTGAAAAAACAACGGAGGTTCCAGGGGTATTACATTTAGTTAGCCATACCCTTGCAAAGGCAATTGATAGAGGTGCAATAGGTGAACTTATAGTTTCAAAAGAAGATCGGCCCGACCTTATAAAAACCTTAGAATAGGACAATAAAATGAATATGGATATTAATATGTCGCAGTAGGATAACTTTATTGCTATTCTAAACCTCAATATGAGATAATTTCTTTAAAGGCACAGGCTTCTTATAAGAAGTCTAATGGTCGAAAATGATTGTTAGATAATATTTAAAGTTTTATATTTATGAATGGTATTTCAAAATTAAAATCAATTATTATCACTGTTATTGTTATTGACTTGATCTTAGTATTTCCGGTAATGCTTTCTTATGAGAAAGTTGGTACATTTTTTAATGTAAGCCCAAATGGGATACCTGAAGTATTCGTGACTCTTTTAGTAGAGATTACTCTTCTTGTTATGACAGCATTAGTGGCATATTTGGTAGCGCGTATATTTAAAGGAACTGTATTTCAGTCAGCATTTTACTTTATAGCATGGGGTGTACTACTCTACGGTGTTGGAGATACCCATATTCTTGTATGGATGTATACAGGAGTAGAGGCATTCCCTTCATTTTTAGGACCAGCAGGATCATCGATTGCACACGCGCTTGGTGTAGGACTTGGATTTATTCTTGTAATTTTGGGATTGTATAAGCTTGCAAAAGCTCGCGGTAAAATAGGAGCGAGAACGGTATAATTTATTCCTAATTTCACATGCTTTAAATACACACAACATATCGTTGTGTGTATTTTGTTTCAGAAGAGTATCTTTTTATGATAGATTTAATGTATCATTAAGTATGATAAAAAATAATATTTATTTGATAATAGCCGGAATATTTGCATTTGGGATTATAAATGCAGCGATGTTTTATTTATATCCTGGCAATTTTTCAACGATTGCTTATGTAAGTTTTCTAATAATACCGCTTGTTGTTGCGATTATAATTGTGTTCATAAAATTCTCTTTTTTATTTACCTCGCGGATTTCAGAACAGGAAGATGAAAAAAAACTACTTCGCGAGCGTCAAAAAGAAATAGTTGAGAATATGGTAGAGGGGCTTGTAGTGCATGACAAATCAGGGAAGATTCTTGCAGTTAATGGCATGGCAGAGAAATTTTTGGGAGTATCTAGCTCCGAAATTCTATACAAGACTTCCGCTGAGTTATTAAAAAAATCCTCTTTATTCAAGGCCATATTTGAGAAACCTTATTTTGAGAATGAAGCAGAGCATTTGTTTAAAGATAAATATGGAAAAGAATATGTATTTAAAATAATAAGTGTGAAATTAAGTGAAAAAAGAGGTGAAATACTAAAAATAATACGAGACATTTCAAGAGAGAAACATCTAGACAAAATGAAATCGGAATATTTGACGATAATATCACATAAATTCTTGACACCTTTGAATGAAATAAAATGGACAGCCTCAAACTTTTTGGATGACAATATTAAAAATAACAATAAAGAGAGACTTGCCAAAAACATAATAAACAGCACCGATAGATTAGTAGAACTTACATCACTTCTTCTACGTGTTACTGAAATGGAGGAAGGAAGCTTTATATATAAACTAGAGTCTGTTAATATGCAGACGATTGTTGAGAATATAATCCAGGATAGAAAAGATGACATTAAGAAAAAAAAGATATCAATAGTATTTCATAAACCAAGCACCACATTCCCAAATGTCCCAGCAGACAAAGATAGAATAAAAATTGTTATTGATAATTTTATAGACAATGCAATAAAATATACTCCAGATGGAGGTAAAATAAACATTCAATTGGAAAAGAGTGGTAAAGATATAAAATTCAGCATTAAAGATAATGGTATTGGCATATCAAAGAAAGTACAATCAGATATATTTTCAAAATTTGTTAGAGACAAGAGAGCTATAGAAATGCATACTGAAGGGTCAGGACTCGGGCTTTTCATTGCCAAAAATATAATTGAAGAACATAGAGGCAAAGTTGGATTTATAAGTGAGGATACAGGAGGTTCAACATTTTTCTTTATACTACCTAGAGATAGGAAATAGAAATCATCTAATCCTTTTCTGCTAAAAAGGTCTTGACCTTTTTAATAATATTTTCAGGGGTACTCTGCACTTTTATTATATAATCTTTAGCTCCGAGAGATGTCGCTTTGTCTATGCTTTCTTTATCGTAAAGATTTGAAACAACAATTATCGGCGGAGCATTTGTGATGTCTTTTGTTTTTTCTAAAAGATCAAGGCCGTGCAGTTTCGGCAGAATAAGGTCAAGCAAAACAACATCAAAGCTATCGCTTTTTATTTTCTTCAACGCATCTTCTCCGTCGGTTGATATCTCAATATCAAAACCTTCTTTCTTGCTTTCTTTTATAAGCATTTCTAGAAGAAAGTTATCGTCTTCCACTATCAATATTTTAGACATGCCCTTATTGTATGGTATTTGGGGATTGATGGCAATCAGGCTGTGTGACTTAGAAATATTGGCGGTGTATTCTATAGATTTTATAAAAAGCCGAAAAGTTTACCGATAAAGAATATATAGATGACGATATACATCGCTCCCTCGTAAACATGAATCTTTCTTGAAATACCAGAGATGATAAAAAGAAAAGTGGCAACAATTAAAACTGGTATGCCAAGTGTAAAAGTTTGCTCATCTAAAATTAAAGTCTTGAAGAGTCCAGGGATACCGATTACAAGAAGTATATTAAAGACGTTAGAGCCAAAAATATTTCCAAGCGCGACCTCGGGTTTCTTCTGCCAAGCAGCCTTAATAGAAACAAGAAGTTCCGGCAAAGATGTTCCAAGTGAAACAGCGACAAGCGAGATAACACCAGCACCAATGGCCAAAATTTCAGACAATTTTATGACAGAATCTATGAGATATTTAGCGCCAATGGCTAAACCAAGAACACCAATTATGAGGAACAAAATATCTTTGCCAGTAACTTTTGGTCTTTGGATGGCTTCCTTTTTTGGACCAGTTATGTGTTTTCTTCTATCAGACCGTGTTGATAAAACTTCAACTTCTTCTTCATCGTCTTTATGTAAAATTGTATATAAAAGGTAAATAACAAAAAGAACCAGCAAAAGAATTGATTCACCAAGCACTATTTGGCGGTCCCATACAATACCAAGAAAAAGCGCTGTGGAAACAGCCAACAAGGGTAAATCGACATCAATAAGATTTTTAGTAACCGTAAGGCGACCGCCAACTACCGCGGAAATTCCTACAATCAAAAGAATATTAGCAATATTTGAACCTATTGCATTTGCTGTTACTATCTCAGTAACACCTCTAAATGTGGCGACAAGAGATGAAATAAGTTCTGGAAAGGAAGTGCCAAGTCCGACGATAACGACACCTACAATAAATGGTGAAAGCCCGACGGCAAGACCTATTTTCTCAGCGCTTCCCAATAACCAATCTGCACCTTTTACAAGCACAGTTATAGAAATAATAAAAACGATTATCCAAAATATAAGCATAAATTTTTATTTAATCTAACATTTATGTGTATCTGACTCTCCTCAAAACTCTGAAATTTTTAAATTGGCGGAGAGGGTGGGATTCGAACCCACGAAGGAGTTTCCCCCTTAGCTGTTTTCAAGACAGCCGCCTTCAACCACTCGAGCCACCTCTCCAATATTTATGATTGAGGATCAGCTTCTTCTTTAAAAGAATTTTTCCCTCTCTTTGCAATAAGAAATATATATACTATTTCAAGAATTGCAAGCGTATTTACCACAAGAAGAATAATGAACCACCACTTCTGACCCTTGCGTGCAGAAAGCCAAAGTGAATATCCCTTCCACGGCAATACCCATACCAAAGCCAGAATCAAAAGCATATTTGTATTTGAAAATATATCTATCATATTCATATACTAAAACAGATTTCTAATCTGAACAAGTTTTTGCTATGCTATGGCAATGGGTGAATTTATGAAAATCTCTTTAATGGTTTTTTCTGCGCTGACTTTTGCATTTACTTTGTTCACGATGTTTATATGACGAATATAAATTCAAAGAAAATTTTAGGTGTTGATTTTGGCGCAAAAAGAGTTGGAATAGCCATTTCAGACGAAAATGGCAACTTTGCCTTACCAAAACTTGTTTTGAATAATGACAAGAGTTTGTTGGAAAACATTGGGGAAATTATTAAGAAAGATAAAGTCATTGAGATAGTAATAGGGGAATCAACTGACTATAAAGGAAAGGAAAATCCTATAATGAAAGATGTTAAAGAATTTGCCAAAGAACTTGAAGGGAAATTAAATCTGCCTATCAGTTTCGAACCAGAATTTCTTACAACACACCAGGCAAAGAATATTCAAGGGAAGGGAGAGATGACAGATGCATCAGCGGCGGCTCTCATACTCCAGAGTTTTTTGGATAAACGTAACGTGGAAAAATGTCGGGGAGAGTTTAAATAATATGACTAAATTAAAAATCAAAATCCGCGATTGGATGATAAAACATGCTGGAAGCACGCACGCAAAGAGCTGGCTATCCTTTTTTTCGTTTACAGAGGCATCTTTCTTCCCCGTGCCACCAGATTTTCTACTTATAGCAATACTTGGGGCAAAGCAAAAACGCAAGTGGTTCTATTATTCACTTTTGACTTCAATATGGTCTGTGATTGGTGGAGCTTTCGGCTACGTCATAGGGTTCCTTCTTTTCGACAGTGTCGGACAGTTTCTAATCAACGCATATAATCTTGAACAATATATTTCGACCATTCAGGAATTGTTTGCACAAAATGCTTTTTGGGCGATTTTTATCTCAGGGTTCACTCCAATTCCTTATAAAATCTTCACAATCTCCGCGGGTTTCTTCGGCATCAATTTTCTTATATTTATAATCGCGTCAACCATCTCCCGCTTTATGCGCTTCTTTGCGGTCGGATACATTATGAAAGTTTTCGGGGACGACATGAGCAAGTTTGCATTCAGATATTTCAATATCTTGACACTCATTTTCGCACTAGGCATTATAATATTTATTATCACACTCAATATCTTTTAATAAATGCTAAAGGGCAACTCTTAAAACCCACTCTCTTGTGCGGCCTCTCTTTCAGAGATTTGAATAATTTCAAGTTTCTGAAAGGGAAAGTTCCCGATTTGTTCTTTAATAAATTTTATTTTTTCGGAGGATTAAAAGTGAAAATCAAGAACGATTGGATTAAATATAAAGATTTTGAAAAAATTTTGGATAATATATGCAACTATGTTAAAAAGAATAAACTATTTATATAAAATAGCTAAATTAAGTCATCCAGACTTACTGAACACAGCTATTGACAAATAATGTAGATATGTTATGTTTTCAACATAAGTATCTTAAAAAGAAGGAAATAATTTTATTTCTAGCCAAAGAGCTAGAGAAAGAAATCTAACTTTTTAGGAGAAAAAAAATGACGTAAATTATAAATAAGTCCTACTGGGCGGAGGCACGCAAACGTCTCGGCAACAGAAGTGCAGAGTTGAGGTCTCTTTAAAAACCTCTCTGTATCAAGATGTCTATCTTGACTGATGAGCTTAAAAGAGCGAAACAGAATGTTCTTTGAATTAAATAAAAATTATCATTTCTTTTAACTTTTTTGAAAGGAGATTTAAAATGAAAACCAAAGACGGTAAGGTAACAACTCTAAAAGCAGGTGACCGCATTGTATTTCATAAAGAAGGTACAGTTAGTTTTTGTCGTCAAACAGATTTTTTAATTTGTCGTCAAACAGATTTTTTAAGTATTTCTCTTTGTGTTTCCAGTGATGACGATAAGTTTTTTATAGGTAATTCAATTACAAAAAATAAGAAATTATGTTCACAAATAGCTGATCTAATTGCAGTATCAAATGGGTTAACATGCTGTAGAGTTGATGATAGAGTCGACCATTTCACTTGTGAAATGATGTAAAAAAAGGGGGCGGAGAAGTTTTACAACAAAAGGTAAAATTTCGTCCGCCTTTTGTTGTTTTTTTCTATATTATATTGATATCAAATGAAAATACTATTTGTCTGCAGAGGAAATATGTTTAAGAGTCAGGCTGTAGAAATACAAATAAACAATATTTGCTTTTAATAAAATAGACAGCAGGATATAATAAATACAATGGAATCTGCAAAAGAGAAAAGTTTTTTTACAAGAGTCTTCCCAACTCCAAAGTTTTTGGCGATGCCAGCCGTTGGAATTGATATATCGGACGATTCAATAAGGTTTGTTGAGCTTGTAAACAAAAAAGAGGGCAAGATACTTTCCAGATTCGGCGAGTATAAGATTCCAGCCGGGCTGGTTTTAAACGGTGAAATACAAGATGTGGAAAAACTTTCAGAAGAACTCAAAAAGATAAAAGAAGAAAACGATATAGAATCCATACGCGCCTCGCTTCCAGAGGAAAAAGTCTATTTATTCCAGACTCATATTCCAGAAGATGCGAAAGAAGATCAAATAAGAAGTATTTTGGAGTTCAGGCTTGAAGAGCATGTACCTTTATCTCTTAAGGAAGCAGTTTTTGATTATGAGATTATTAATAGACAAGACTCAAAAGAACATATTGATGTCAGTGTTGCAGTGTATCCGAAGAAAACCATTTCTAAATACACATCTGCTTTTAATAAAGCCGAAATGCTGTCTTTGTCTTTTGAAATTGAAGCGCAGGCAATCTCAAGAGCTGTAATAAGGGAAGGAGACGACGGGACATATATGATTGTCAGCTTTGGAAAAATGAGAACAGGTCTTGCGATAATAAGCGACGGCGTACTTGCTTTTACTTCAACGCTCGAGGTTGAAGAAGAAGGTCTTTCAAAAGCGATTATGAAGCATCTTTCCGTGCCGGAGAGCGATGTCGCCCGCATAAAAAGCAAGGAAGGGCTTGTCGGAAGTAAAAGCAATAAGGCACTCTTTACCGCGCTTTTAGATGTAGTGGAGACGCTGAAAGATAATATAGATAAGCATTACAGATACTGGCGGACCCGTGTGGATGAAAAGGGAAACAGGGTTGAACAGATTGAAAAGATAATTCTCTGCGGGGAAAACTCAAATCTTAAAGGGCTCCCGGAATATTTATCCGGAGCACTTAAAATTCCAGTAGAGCGAGCAAATGTCTGGATCAATGCTTTCTCATTTGATGATTTTATACCAGAGATGACTCGCTTTCAGTCTCTTTCATATGCAGCAGCCATCGGCCTTGCGCTTAGAGAAACTAATTAAATATGCGAAATCTATTGTCACAGGAGGATAAAAAAATACTGTGTAGCGAATATAAGCTTCGTATTGCGATAATGGTGCTCATGTTTTTATTTTTTACGATTTTAGCCGCAGGAGCACAGCTTATACCATCATATTTTATATCAGAGTCAAAAGAGAGTGCGACAAGAGAACACTCGGATATTATAAAAGAATCGGTTGCAAAAAGAGAGCAGGAGGTATCAAGCACTGTTTTGCTTGAAACGAAAGAAAAATTGAAACTTCTCTCATTTGACGAAAAGAATATTTCTTTAAAGGATCTCTTTGAGAGAGTTTTGGACAATAAACTCGGTGGAGTCGGAATAAACGGTATATTTTATAAAAAAAGCCAATTTGGAAAAGAAACAGAAATGCTTGTGACGGGGGAAGCGGATTCTAGAGAGTCACTTCTTGAATTTAAAAAACTTCTTGAGAGGGAGAAGCAGTTTAGAGATGTAGAACTTCCGGTATCCAATCTTGCCTCTGATCGTGATATTAAGTTCTCGATAAAAATAACCGGCAATTTTTAGTATGGAATATTCGTCAAAAACAAAACAAACTCTTCTAACATCCTTAGTTCTGGTAATTGTAGTTTCTGTTGCTTATATTATGTTGTTTCTTAATATAAAAGAAAAGAATAATAATATTTCGGTTCTTCAAAATGAAGTTGACAGCACTCTCCAGAGGGAAATCAAGCTCCGCTCGGTAAAGAATCTTATAAACGATACTCAGAAGGAGAGAGAAAAGCTGAATTTATATTTTATCGCTGATGATAAGATAGTCAATTTTATTGAAGATATAGAAGAAGTTGGTGCTTATTCAGGAGTTTCGGTTAAGGTGACATCTGTAAGTATTGATGAGTCTACGTCAGGCAACTTAAATAAAGACAAAATAAGTGAACTGCTCAACCTTGATTTTAATATAGAAGGACGTTTTGATGAATTATTTTACTTTTTGTCTATGATTGAAAAACTTCCTTTTAAAATTGACATACATCGTGTAAATTTTGAGAAAGTTTCAAATAATATCAGAGCACAAAACAGAAGTACCGAGCCATGGAAGGGGTTTCTTAGCATAAAAGCAGTAAAACTTAAATAAAATGATTGACAAGAAAAACATCGCAAGGTTTTTTAAAGGTAAAGGCAAACAGCCTGGGGAAGGCATTGCCTACTATATTTCAGATGCAAAACATGCGTGGAAAATTATCATCCTCGTGTTTATGGTATTGAATATCGGTATAATAGCTTTTAGTAGTTATCTGTTTTTTCAAATAAATGATGGAGATATATTCACCGTTGAGCAGGATATAATGATTTCTGTTGAAACAATAGACAGGACGCTTCTGCGGGAGACACTCTCGTCCTTTGAGGAAATGGAAAGAGAGCTTGAAGATCTCAGAGAAAGAAGATCCCGTATCGTTGACCCTTCGCTTTAGTACTGCTACATTTATATTTACTGCCCTTGTAGTTTAATGGATAAAACAGCTCCCTTCTAAGGAGCGGCTGCGGGTTCGATTCCTGCCAGGGGCATAATAAAAAATCAAGGAATTGGTGGGCGATGCAGGGCTCGAACCTGCGACCTTTCGGGTGTAAACCGAGCGCTCTGGCCAACTGAGCTAATCGCCCTGATACTCAAACATTAACTTATTATTGACCTTTTTTCAATATGTAATTTTATATTGTAGAATTAACATATGATAAAAGAAATTGAAGCAATTATAAAAGGCAGGGTACAGATGGTCATGTTTCGTGATTTTGCGAAAGGAAAAGCCCGATCTCTGGAACTCTATGGTACAGTAGAGAATCTATCTGATGGCTCTGTGCGTGTGATTGCGCAAGGTGATGAAGAGAAATTAAAGCAACTTATTTTACTGCTGAAAGAAGGGCCACATTTTGCTAAAGTTGAAGATGTGAAAGTTGGATGGAGAGAAATAAAAGAAAAGTCTGATGATTTTAAAATAATTTACTGAAAAATGGAAATTCCAATAATATACGAAAACGAAGAAGTGCTTGTAGTAAACAAACCCGCAGGACTTGTGATACATTCGGATGGAAAAACAAATGAGCCGACTTTGGTGGACTGGATTTTAGAAAAATATCCTGAAATAAAAAATGTTGGGGAACTGGCAGAATATGACGGGAAGAAAATTACGCGTGCCGGGATTGTACATAGGCTAGATAGAGAAACATCAGGAGTGATTATCATTGCAAAGACACGAGACTCATATTTAAATCTTAAAAATCAGTTTCAGAATAGAACTATTTCAAAAACATACAATACTTTTGTGCACGGCAAGCTCAAAGAGAAAAATGGGACGATTGATTTGCCGATTGGAAGAAGTAAGAGCGATTTTAGACAGTGGTCAGCTGAAAAAAATACGCGCGGTGAATTGAGAGACGCCATTACGGATTACAAGGTTTTAAAAGAAAACGAAGATTACACATATGTTGAAGTTAATCCAAAAACAGGTCGCACACATCAAATCCGCGTTCATTTTAAAGCTATAAATCACTCCTTAGTATGTGACAAACTCTACTCTCCCAAGCGCGACTGCGTGCTTGGGTTTAAACGCCTTGCTCTTCATGCGCGAACACTTTCATTTCAACTTCTCAATGGAGAGACAATTACAACAGAAGCTGACTTGCCGGAGGATTTTGAAAAAGCGCTCTCAATAATTGTCAATTGATGTTCTTTGTGTTAAAGTACACTTTACTATGGTTACAGCGCAAGCTAGCACGATTAAAATATCTCCTGTAAATATGGAGAGCAGAAAGAAACTCGGCTTAGGAGCCGGAGACACTGTTCGTGTGTGGCAGAAAATTCAGGAGAAGGGAAAAACACGGCTTCAGGCGTTTGAAGGCCTTGTGCTTGCAAGAAAACATGGAAATGAAGCAGGGGCAACGTTTACAGTGCGCAGAATGACGAGCGGTGTTGGCGTTGAGAAGATTTTTCCGCTGTACTCTCCTGTGATTGACAAGATTGAAATTATCAAGCGCTCAAAAGTCCGCCGTGCGAAGCTTTATCATATTCGCGAAAAGGCCGCCAAGGAAATCAAACGTCAGATGCGCCATATGAGCAAGGCCAACTTGCAGACGGTGAGTGATACTGAAGAGGCGAACAAAGAAGCAGAAGCTAACAAAGAAGAAGCTAACAAAGAGCAAGAAGTTAAAGAGGAAAAAGAAGAGGAAAAGGCAGAAGAGAAAATTGAGAAAAAAGAGAAAGAAAAAAAGTCAGCTTAATGTCCAGGTGGCGAAATTGGTAGACGCGCTACCTTGAGGGGGTAGTGGGAGCAATCCCGTGGTGGTTCAAATCCACTCCTGGACACATTGCAATCTTTTTAATTTGTGGTAGTCTTGCTCTAGACAATTATAATTTTTGTAAAGGAGATAGAAATGTCTGAATTTGTAGATACTTATCAAATGGTGGCAGAAATAGCAAAATTAAAAGAAAAAGTTGAGCAGAAAAATGAAATTATAGAAAAACAAAAAAAGGTTATAAAAAAACAGAGTGAACTCACTACTCGTCTGACGAAGGAAAATATCGAGTTAAAAATTAAACCAGAAAGAAAAAGCCATGATAATGTTGTACGTGCACAATAATATGTATATATAAAGCCTGCATATTTTCCATTCTGGCATGCAGGCCTTTTTATTTGGTATAATAAACAGATGCTCTACACAAGAAAAGGAGATAAAGGTGACACAGAGCTTTTTGCTTGTGACCAAAGAATTTCAAAAAGCTCGGCAACCGCTGGAGCACTTGGCGCAATGGATGAAACGAACTCATATATAGGTCTTTGTAAAGTTAAATCAAAAGAATCAGAATTTTCAGTCGGGGAGGATTCATTTGAAAAAATCGTTCACAATATACAGAAGAATCTTTTTATCATTCAAGCCGAACTTGCAGGTGCAACGGAATCGATCTCTGAAAAAAAAGTAAAAGCTCTTGAAAAAGTTGTTGATGATATAAATATGCAAATTCCTGAAGTTGAAAGTTTCTTCATCTCCGGCGGGTGCGAACTTTCCGCAATGTTTGACTATGCAAGGACACTTTCCCGTAGAGCGGAGAGGAGAGTTGTTGCAGTACAGGAAGAAGAAGAAATTGGCGTTAGTAAATTCACTCTTCAATACCTAAATCGTCTCTCAAGTGTACTTTACGCTCTCGCTCGACTTTCAAACCACAGATCTGGTATAAAAGAGCAGTCTCCGGACTATAAATAATATGGTGGTCGTAGCTCAGCTGGTAGAGCACCGGCTTGTGGAGCCGGTTGTCGTGGGTTCGATCCCCATCGACCACCCCAGATGGGATTCTGGGCATAGATTTGTTCTTAATCCTTTTTATCTAAGCCATTTTTCAATAACCTCTTGAGGTTTTGGGAGAGAGGTATAGTATTAAAAAAATAAAAATAATCTTATGAACATTTCATTCTCTAGAAACCTTATTAAAGGAAAAATAGGAGCATCGGTTTTTGAATACATGTTTAGAGAGTCTGGTAAATTTACAATCTTTCCGTTTGGATATGAGCACACCATCCCTCAACTCGCTCAATTTCATCGTTTAGCCAAATACAAAACTATTACTCAAAATATAAGGAATACACCTGACTTTGTATTAATTTCTCAAGATAAAAGTGAGATTTTTATTGTAGAGGTAAAGTATAGAGGCAACATCAAGAATGAAGAGATAAAGGAAAAAGCAGAGAAGTTATCTAAGATATGGGGTTCATGCTGGTTATTTGTTGCTTCACCAAAAGGATTCTTTTTTGATATGTGCAGGAAAATTGTTGAGAAAGACGGCAAGATACAACCATTAGGCAACAATTGGGTAGATAGAAAAGTCCAAAAGGATTATCTTAAGCTCTTAAAGGAATTTGAAATATAGTCTACCACCCTCTTACAACCTCAAACGGAGAAGACACAATATTACTAAAACAGGTTCTAATGGCGTTGCATCGCCGGCCCCATCGTTTTTTAACTATATTTCTCAATACTTTTATTTCCACCTCTGTTGGTAGGTCGGAATTTTTGCGGTAGAATAAAGCTACAAATGAAGAGATAAAAAAATCATACAAGCGTCACTCTTCTATAATCTTAAACTATGACTGAATTAAATTTTAAAACCGCTTTCAAATATCCTTTTAATAGAGCAAAGGGAATGTGGAATATCTTATGGTTATTCTTACCAATCATTGGCTGGTTTACTTTAAGTGGGTATGGCATCAGAATTGTTCAAGAATTTAGTAAAGGAAGATTTAAAAAATTACCAATTCTTGAATTTAAAAATGATTTAAAACTAGGATTTTTTATGTTCTTAAAATCTATTCCTTTTATATTAATGTATATACTGCTTATTATTATTCTTTCAAGAATACATCCCTGGCTAGAAGCATCTCGTATTTTTTTTGAGCTCTTTATAATCCCCATATTATCCATAAATTTTATAAATAAAATGACAGTCAATTCCTTTTTTGAATTTAGAATAATGAAATATGTTTTTAATAATTTGGGAGATTATATTATGGTTTTACTAAAAAGTATATTGTTAGGGTTAATATTTTTTATCATGTGGATAGTTTTAGTAGGTCTACCAGCTGGTACGTTCACAAAAAATATATTTCTAGCAGATTTTTATAGAAGAAGGATAAAATAACTTTAAAAATCGCTAAACTATAAAAATAGATTTTACATCTCCTAGCAAGAGAGAAAGGGTAACCAATATATTCTCAAAATAGGTTCTGGTGGCGCCGCATCGCCGATTCAGAATAATCTCTACACAATCGCTTAATTGAAAACCAAGAGTGCAAACATTATTGCAATACCTATTACGATAGCGATAAACTGCTGAAGAGATTTTTTAATATCAGATGTCCTATGAAGTTCTGGTACTAAGTCAGAACCTGCAATGTAGAGAAATCCGCCGGCTGCAAAGGAAATAGCTATCGGCACTAGAGATTCAATTAATGAGCCGAATACAAATACCAAGGCAGTGCCGGCAATTGCAAAAAGCGAAGATACGAAATTCAACAAAAGAGCTTTAATTTTTGTATATCCAGAATGCAGCAGGATTGCAACGTGGCCTATTTCCTGGGGTATTTCATGTAAGATTATGGCAATTGTTGTTGCTATGCCTAATTCAATACTTATCAAATAACTTACACCTATAATCACCCCATCTATCATATTATGTATGGCATCTGAAGCAAGAATGAGAGCGCCCATTGGATGTGTTTTATTATTCTGTTTCATACGGCATTCATCATCTTCACAATCATGCTCGTGTAAATGATGCCACCTTATGAATTTTTCAAGTACAAAAAAGAGCATAATCCCTATAAGGATAAATAGTGACGCAGTAGCAGTATTTCCGATTTCGCTGAATGCTTGAGGGATAAGATGAATTATTGCGTCTCCAAAGAGTGCTCCAACAGAGAGACTTACAAGCAGAAAGATACTTTTTTTGAGAAATTTCTGGTTTAAACCAAGTGTAAATATCCCTATAAGAGATATCAGGCTCACTATAATAACACTTCCAAATGCGTATATGGTAATATTTGCCATATTATAGATAATAACATAAAATAGATTAATAAATTATGGATGATAATCACAACTCACACGGACATTGCTGCGGTCTTGGGAGCGGACGAGCGGGGAGAATACTCGGGATTGTTCTGCTTATTCTTGCGGTGTTTCTTATTGTAAAAACAGTCAACACAATAAAGGAATACAAGTTTATTGGCGGTGGAATATCGGCAACAAACACAATTACTGTCTCTGGAGAAGGAGAAGTTTTTGCAGTTCCTGACATTGTGGAGTTTTCTTTTTCTGTTGTAGAAGAAAAGAAGACGGTTGCTGACGCGCAGAAGATTGCAACGCAGAGAATCAAAAGCATCTTTGCATTTCTTGAAAAAAACGATATTAAGAAAACTGATATAAAAACAACAGGATATAATGTTTATCCAAGATACGAGTTTATAAATAAAAATTGTACAGACGGTATCTGCCCTCCGGGGGGCGAGAGGGTGCTTAAAGGATTTGAAGTAAACCAGAGTGTATCTGTTAAAGTACGCGATACACAGGAAGCAGGAAATGTTCTCTCCGGCATCGGTGAGCGCGGAGCGACTAATGTAAGTGGCTTAGAGTTTACAATTGACGATGAAGAGGATTTGTTTGCCGAAGCACGAAAAAAGGCAATTGAAGATGCACAAAAAAAAGCAAAACAACTTGCAAAAGATCTTGATGTAAAATTGGTGCGCATAGTTAGTTTTTCTGAATCAGGCAGGCCGTTTTCTCCGAGATTTGCATTTAAAGAAATTGCTGCACTTGATTCAGTAGACGGAGGAGCGCCTGAAATTCCAGTTGGGGAGAATAAAATTACATCTAATGTAAGTATTGTATATGAAATCAGATAATGGTATACTAGATACAGATTTCAAGAAACCTTTTTAAGGAGATGAATTATGCCTAATTTGATTGGCCGTATTGGTGATGGATTTAAATCAATTGAGGTTGAGAGAGATACATTCAGAAAGTTTACAAAGACGGCTATCAAGCATGGATGTAGCACCGATATAGTTGCCGACTTTACAGATGAGTTTATTAAAGAACTGATTGATGATGGTCTTCCTCTGACAGAAGAGGGGGTAAAACAACATCTTTTAAGATATGAAGTCACAGTTTAACTAAGCTATCTAAGGCCAATGTCCTCGGACATTGGCCACGTTCTTGACTATATTTTTAAAATAAGTAGTATATACATAACACCCGCAGGGTGTTTTTTAATAAAAAATCATGAGACTAATAAATTATATTAAAGATACAAAAGGAGAACTCAAACATGTCAGCTGGCCGACAAGGCGGCAGGCCTTTATATTCACAATACTTGTTATAGCTATCTCACTCTTCACAGCAGCTTTTCTTGGGCTCTTTGATTTTATATTTACATTTTTACTTGAGAACTTTGTAATTTAATTATGAAGCAAGATACTGCTCAAAAAAGAAACTGGTACGCAATCCACACATATTCCGGATATGAAAATGCGGTTGCTCGCAACCTAAAGCAGCGTATTGAGTCTCTTGGCATGGAAGAAAAGATATTTGATGTTATTGTTCCTACGGAAAAGAAAATAAAAATAAAAGCAGGCAAGCGTGTTGAAGAAAATGATAAAATATATCCCGGCTATGTACTTGTTGATATGGTTGTTGACGACGACTCGTGGTACGTTGTCAGAAACACTCCGCGCGTTACGGGATTTGTCGGTTCCGGAGTTCATCCTGTCCCACTTTCCAAAAAAGAGCTTGATGCGCTTCTTCAGAGAATGCAGTCCGATACCGCAAAGCATAAGATTGAGCTGTCCACAGGAGACGCTGTCACTATAATTGACGGGCCGTTCAAGGAGCTTGAAGGGAAGATCGGGGAAGTTGACGAGGATAGGGGTAAGATAAAGGTTCTCGTATCAATGTTTGGAAGAGAAACACCAGTTGAGCTGGACTTTCTCCAGGTTAAAAAGATTTAAAAATTTTTAAATTGTAAAGTATTATGGCTAAAAAGATTGAAAAAAAATTAAAACTTCAAATACTGGCAGGAAAAGCAAATCCTGCACCACCTATAGGCCCCGCGCTCGGGCAAGCGGGGATTAATATCGGAGAATTTGTAACTAGGTTCAACGACGCGACTAAAGAGATGGGAAAAGACATAATTCCTGTTGAGATTTCCGTGTATGAAGACAGGAGTTTTGATTTTGTGTTAAAAACTTCTCCTGCTTCACGCCTGCTTTTGAAAGCCTTGGGTAAAGACAAAGGGTCAGGAAAGAACTTGGTAAGTAAAGTCGGAAAGGCTACAAAAAAGCAACTAATAGACATTGCCACAAAAAAACTTCCCGACCTGAACACAAATGATCCAGAACAAGGCGCAAAAATCATTGCAGGCACGGCGAGAAGTATGGGAATTGAGACGGATATCTAAAATATAAAAATCACGGGTTTGACTCGTGGTTTTTTATTGACTTTTGTATTGAATGTTATAAGATATGCTCAGAATAAAATTTTGAAACTTATTGAAAGAAAGGTAGGTGTTGAATGTTTACTACTTCAGTACTAGGGAGCTTGCTTACAAGTTTTGAGATATCGGTTGATCGTTTTGGTAAAGGAATAGAAGATCTTTTTAATGAGATAAATAATGGAGATTGCGAGCTTATTATTTTAGGAAGTAACATTTACTATGGAATTTCTATGGTTAGGATATTTGTTTTTCACAACAACTCTACAGTACATATTTCTGTTGATGGACAAGAGAAAAAGAATTATTTGATTGAAAAAATCTATTACCATGAAAATCCGAAAATAGCTCTACATAGAGTATTTACTGAAAAACTTAATATTCACAGTTCTCTTAACTACCATAATCATTATGAGGATGAGGGCACAAAGATAGAAACATATGATTCAACAGATTATCCTGGTTTAGAAGTCAAAAGCACTGTCTATGAGATTGCCGTTATTTTAACCCAAAAGCAATTCAAAGAATTAGAAAAAAGTAAGTATATTGAAGAAGAATTGGTATCTAATGTAGATTAAGATATATTTGACTTTTGACTCCTCATGCCGTAAGGTATGAGGAGTTTTTCGTTATTTAAAATTCAATATTTCAGAAAAAGGAGGATTTAAATGGTTTTATCTGACAGAGATATAAAGATGTCTATAAGAAAAAAAGAGCTTGTATTTAATCCCGATCTTACGGCTGACCAGATTGGACCTGCCTCTATTGACTTAAAATTAAGCGATGTTTTTAAAGTATTTAATACTGAGAAGCAAAGCTTGTTGGACATCAGAGAAAAATTGCCAAAAGATTTTACAAAGACTATTAAGTTGAGAAAAAAGGAACATTTTGTACTACACCCGAACAATTTTGTCATTGCCAGTACGGTTGAATGGATTAAAGTTCCTGATGACATGGTCGTCAGAGTTGAAGGAAAAAGTTCACTCGCTAGAATGGGCATATTAGTTCATACGGCAGGATTTATCGATCCTGGATTTGAAGGAAATATTACACTTGAGATTAGCAATCAATCCAATATAGCTATTGCAATTTATCCCAATATGTATATTTGTCAGATTGCTTGTGAATACTTATCTTCTCCTGCCGAAACACCATATGACAAAAGAAAGAAATCACTTTATCGGAAACAGAAAGGACCGACAGCGGCAGATACAAGAAACTTATTTTGAATTTTAATTTTCCTCTCAAGCTCACAGTACAGTTTGGGAGGATTTTTTTATTGTTCCATCGTGTTATACTTGCACATTATGGAACACGTAGATTTAAATTTTATAAAAAAAGAGGATGGAGAAATTTACGATGCAATTTTTAGCGAGGAGAAAAGGCAAACGGAGACTATTAATCTCATTCCCTCTGAGAACTATGTATCGCGTGCTGTAAGGGAAGCAAGTGGTTCCGTCCTTACCAACAAATACTCTGAAGGATATCCAGGAAAGCGTTATTATTCGGGGCAGGAATTTGCCGATTCTGTTGAGAGAATTGCGATTGAAAGAGCTACCAAGCTTTTTGGCTGCAAGTACGCAAATGTACAGGCACTCTCTGGAGATCCAGCAAACATTGCCGCCTATTTTGCACTTGCTAAGCCAGGAGATACAATTCTTGCAATGGACCTCTCGCATGGCGGGCATTTGACGCACGGGCATCCTGGATTTTCTCTCTCAAAAATTTATAGATTTGTACATTACAAGATGAAGAACATTGATACGGGAGAGATTGATTACAATGAACTTCGCTCTCTAGCGTTAGAACATAAACCAAAAATAATTGTTGCTGGCTTTTCCGCCTATACCAGAGAACTTGATTATGAAAAGTTTGTTTCTATCGCGAAAGAGATCAAAGCTTACACAATGGTGGACATAGCACACATTGCAGGACTTATTGCAGGTAAAGCATTCCCGAACCCTTTTGATGCAAACTTCGACATAATCACAGCAACAACGCACAAATCTCTCCGCGGTCCGCGTGGAGGATTGATTTTAATTCATGAAAGCAAAGAATTGGCGGAGAAAATCGACAGAGCGATATTTCCCGGCATTCAGGGCGGGCCACATATGAATATGATTGCTGCAAAAGCAATTTGTTTTAAAGAAGCACTTCAGCCTGCATTTGCTGAATATGCTAAACAGGTTCTTAAAAATGCTAAAGTAATGGAGAAAGTATTGAAGAAAAGAAATATTCGAATGATTGCAGGAGGAACATCAAACCATATGATTCTTGCAGACGTGTACGACTCACTCGGTATAACAGGCAAAGTTGCGCAAGAATTACTGGAAAGTGTTGACCTTACTGTAAATCAAAATCTTATTGCTGACGACAAACGTTCAGCGAAGGATCCGTCTGGGATTCGCTTCGGTTCTCCTGCTGTCACAACACGAGGATTTAAAGAGAAAGAATGTGAGATTATTACAAACTTGATGATTGATACTCTTGAGAATAAAGATGATGAAAGTAGAAAGCAGAAAATTATAAACGAAGTCCAAGAACTCTCCAAGAAATTCCCTATTCCTGATATACTAATATAAATGATTGCGGAGATATTAAAAAAAGCTATAAAAGACGCAGTTTCAGCCATGTCTCTTGAAACAGGTGAAATTCACTTGGAGTATCCTGCGGATTTGGCATACGGAGATTATTCTACGAATGTCGCTATGGTGCTTGCGAAAAAAGCCCAAAAAACCCCAAAAGAATTAGCGCAAGAAATCATAAGATATATCGTACAAAATAAGCCAGACCATGTTGAAAAAGTAGAAGTTGCAGGAGCAGGCTTTATTAATTTTTATTTATCACAGGATTTCTTTACTGAAAGTATAAATGAAATCTTAAAAGAAAGAGAAAAATGGGGAAGTAATAATCTCTTGAAAAATCAAAAGACAATTGTTGAGTACACAGACCCCAATCCTTTCAAAGAATTTCACATTGGGCATCTGATGAGCAATGCAGTCGGTGAGTCAATCTCACGAATTGTTGAACTCTCCGGCGCGGAAGTTAAAAAAGCAAACTATCAGGGAGATGTAGGGCTTCATGTTGCAAAAGCAATATTTGGTAAACAAAAAAATTCTGAAATGACATGGGGAAAAGCATATACATATGGAGTGCAAAATTATGAAAAAAATAAAAAAGAAATTAATAAAATAAATAAAAAAATATACGAAAAAGATGATAATGAAATAAATTCACTTTACGAAAAAGGGAGAAAAATATCACTTGAACACTTTGAAGAGATTTATAGAAAACTTGGAACAAAGTTTGATGAATATTTTTTTGAAAGTGAGACAGGGCCAATCGGACAAAAGCTCGTAAAAGAAAATATCGGAAAAATATTTGAAGAAAGCGATGGAGCAATAATCTTCAAAGGAGAAAAGTATGGACTTCATACAAGAGTTTTTATAAACTCGGATGGTTTACCTACATATGAAGCAAAAGATTTAGGTTTGGCAAAAATTAAAAGCGAAAGATTTAATTATGATAAATCAGTTGTTATCACAGGAAATGAAGTTAAAGAATATTTTAAAGTCATATTAGAAGCTATGAAGCAAATATATCCTACGCTTGCTGAGAAAACAAAACATATAACTCATGGAATGATGCGTTTACCGAGTGGAAAAATGTCATCGCGTACTGGAGACATTGTTACAGCAGAATCGCTCATTGATGAAGTGAAAGTCAAGGTGCTTGAAAAAATGAAGAATTCAGATGTTAAAAATAAGCCCGAAATTGCAGAAGAAATTGCCGTAGGAGCGGTAAAATACTCAATATTAAAGCAATCAGCAGGAAAAGACATTATATTTAATTTTGACAAATCACTCTCATTTGAAGGAAACTCTGGGCCATATTTGCAGTACTCTTACACGAGAGCTCACTCAGTTTTAGAAAAAGCGAAAGAACAAAATATAAAACTAAGTACAAAAATATCAAGGTTGGATCTTGATATTTTAGAGAAACTTTTATATAGATTTCCGGAAGTTGTGGAGCGCGCGGGGAAAGAGTTTGAACCTCACTATATCACAACTTATCTGACAGAACTTGCGGGAGCGTTTAATAGTTTTTATGCAAAAGAGCGGATAGTTGAGGAAAGCGACTCTGCGCCATACAAAGTTGCGCTTACACAAGCTTTTGCATACACAATAAAAAATGGTCTCTGGCTTTTGGGAATCAAAGCACCAGAGAGAATGTAAATTATGAATAAAGATAATAATCAAAAAAGCGAGATTGCAAAGAAAGAAGAAGAAATCCTAAAGTTTTGGGAGGAGAATAAGATTTTTGAAAAATCATATGAAAAGAAAATCTCAGAGGGAGAATTTGTTTTTTATGAAGGACCGCCAACGGCAAACGGCAAGCCAGGGATTCACCATATGGAATCAAGGGCATTTAAGGATGTGATTCCGAGATATAAAACTATGAGAGGTTTTCATGTGCGCAGAAAAGCTGGTTGGGACACACACGGGCTTCCTATTGAGCTTGAAGTTGAAAAAGAGCTTGGATTTAAATCAAAAAAGGAAATTGAAGAATATGGAATTGAAAAGTTTAATAAAAAATGCAAAGAAAGTGCTTGGAAACATATTAATGAGTGGAAGAAGTTCACAGAGAGAATTGCGTTTTGGCTTGACCACGAAAATCCATATATTACATACGAGCCGGAATATATAGAGTCAGTATGGAGTATTATAAAGAAAGTCAATGAACAAAAACTTTTGTACAAAGATTATAAAGTTGTGCTGTGGTGTCCGCGATGCGAGACGGGACTTTCAAGCCATGAACTTGCGCTTGGATATGAGGAAATTACAGATGAATCAGTTTATGTAAAATTTAAAGTCAAAAATCCTGAAAAGAACGATTTGCCAAAGAATACATACATACTTGCGTGGACCACTACTCCGTGGACACTTCCTGGCAATGTTGCACTTGCTGTGCATAAAGATATTGATTACGTACTACAAGCAGATAATTTTATAGTTGCTCACAATCGCATGGAGCATATATCGGGAATATCCCATAACATAAAAAAAGAATTAAAAGGAAAAGATCTTATTGGTCTTGAATATGAACCGCTTTATTCATATCTAAAAGATACACTTCCAGAAAACCAAAAAGAAAAGCTTCCAAATGCATATAAAATTTATAAAGCAGATTTTGTTAATACAGACGACGGCACAGGAATCGTGCATACTGCCGTTATGTACGGAACGGATGACTTTGAACTTGGGACTCAAGTTAATTTGCCTAAACACCATCTTGTAAACGAGTCGGGAGAATTTATTTCAGAGACAGATTTTCTTGCGGGGAAAAAAGTGCGTGAAGTTGACTCTGAAATTATTGCAGATTTGGAAAAAAGAAATCTTTTATACAAAAAAGAAAAAATAAAACACACATACCCACATTGTTGGAGATGCAAGACCGCTTTAGTCTATTTTGCACGCGACTCATGGTACATACGGATGTCCGAGCTTCGTGACGAATTGGTTAAGGAAAATAAAGGTATAAACTGGGTGCCAGAGCATATAAGAGAAGGTAGATTTGGCGAATGGCTCTCTGATGTCAAGGATTGGGCAATTTCAAGAGAGCGTTATTGGGGGACACCACTTCCAATCTGGAAAAAAGAGAATTCGGAAGAATATATTGTTATTGGCTCAATTGAGGAATTAAAAAAATATATTCCAGATTCTGCATCACTTCCGCAAAATGAAAATGGTGAACCTGATTTGCACAAGCCATATATTGATGAAATAGAATTTATAGATGAAGGTGGAAAAAAATTGACACGCGAGAAAGAAGTTATAGATGTATGGTTTGACTCTGGCGCAATGCCGTTTGCGCAAGATCATTATCCGTTTGAAAATAGACAGTGGGTTGAGAGTAAAGGTTATCCTGCAGACTTCATTTCAGAAGCGATTGACCAGACTCGCGGGTGGTTTTACACACTTCATGCCATAGGAATTCTCTCGGGAAAAGGCAAAGCATATCGAAATGTAATTTCTCTCGGGCATATTCTGGACAATAAAGGTAAAAAAATGTCCAAGTCGGTTGGAAATGCCGTTGACCCTTGGAAGATGATAGATAAATACGGCTCAGATGCTCTGCGTTTCTGGATGTATACGGTCAATCAGCCGGGGGAATCAAAGAATTTTGACGAGAAAAGTGTTGATGAAGTTGTAAAAAAAGTATTTAATCTGCTTAATAATATCGTAAAATTCTACGAGTTATATGCTCACGAAAAATCACAAACCATAAATTCTAAATCACAAACCAGTGATAATGTTTTAGACCAGTGGATTCTTGCGCGACTGAACAAACTTATT
Organism: Candidatus Phycocordibacter aenigmaticus; assembly: GCA_002327585.1. Lineage (GTDB taxonomy): Bacteria > Patescibacteriota > Minisyncoccia > Phycocordibacterales > UBA2163 > UBA2163. Next base: position 29,182 of record DCWL01000006.1, on the reverse strand, counting down.
GCAGACTCTACGAAGAATATGGATGAGTTTAATGTACTTGAGCCTGCGCGCGATATCAGAGAGTTTATCGCGGACTTTTCACAATGGTATATCAGACGCTCCCGTGACAGATTTAAGGTTAAGGGGGAGGATAAAGAAAATGCTCTTGCTACAACAAGATATATTCTTCTTAAACTCTCAAAACTCATGGCCCCGTTTACACCATTTATTGCAGAGCAGGTGTATCAGAAAATAAAAGGCGCTGACGGAAAAGAAAGTGTACATCTTGAGATATGGCCACTTGAGATTAAAGTTGAAAGTGAAAAGTTGAAAGTTTTGGAAGAAATGGAAAAGGTGAGAAAAATTGCTTCACTTGGACTTGAAGCACGGTCAAATGCAGGGATAAAAGTAAGACAGCCACTGACGATGCTTCGCATCGCGAATAAGGAATCAGGAATCAAAAATCAGGAACAATTACTGCAGTTGATTAAAGATGAAATAAATGTGAAAGAAATTATATTTGATGAAAATATAGAAAATGAAGTTAAACTTGATACAGACTTAACGCAAGAGCTTAAAGATGAAGGTGATGTACGCGAACTGACACGCGCAATTCAAAACGCAAGGAAAGTTATGAAACTTACTCCGCAGGATTCAATTAATATTGACATTGAAACTGACGATAGAGGGAAAGAATTTATTGAAAAGTTTGCAGAGACAATAAAAAGAGCAACTCTTGCAAAAGAAATCAATTTTACTGAGATAGAAGAGGAGGAAATTAAAATTGAACCATACAGCTTCAAATTTAAAATAATGAAAACTTAATGCACACTTTATACAACACCCAGTGTATTGTCTTAGGAGGTACTGATGCGGGAGAAGGGAGTAAATACATATCCCTCTTTACAAAAGATATAGGGCTTGTGCGTGCCGTTGCAAAGAGCGTGCGTGAGGAGAAATCAAAACTGCGTTATTCTCTTCAGGATTTCTCTGTAGGAGAGGCAACTCTTGTCCGCGGCAAGGACGTATGGAGAATAACAGGTGCGCGACAGATATACAGCATCAACAGAGCACTAAGAAGCGAGAGAGAAAAATTATATGCAGTTGTACAGATACTGGGGCTCTTGCAGAAACTTTTACATGGGGAAGAAAAAAATGATTATTTGTTCAACGCTGTATCCTTTGGCCTTGAATTTGTGAAAGAAAATAAAATAAATACTGACATACTTAAAAGCTTTGAACACCTTATAGTCCTGCGAATACTTTACTCGCTTGGCTATATTGCAAAGAAAGATAACTTTGTTGAATTGCTTCGGTCAACCCAAATAAACGAAGGATTATTAGAGAATACATTATCTATGCGTAAAGAGATTATATTCTCCATCAACAGGGCATTCAAAGAAGCACATCTCTAGAGACATTGTGGTATAATACTTAAACATATGTCAAGGAACAGAAGCAGTATAGATGAAATGCGCAAGCGCCTTTATTCGCGTAGCAAGCAATTGGGCGCAAAAAAGCGTCGGCCTCTGCACGATGTTAAATATGATGCAAAATCGCGATGGGCTGAAAAAGAAAAAGAACATCCAATTTTCAAGGAATCAAAGAAAAAACGCCGTTCATTTCTTTCAAAACTTCTTATCGCATCAACTCTTTTCTTTTTGGTAGCCATTGCATTTTCAGCGTATTTCTTTTTTGGCGGTTCAAATATTGTCTCATCCCAAAACATTGTCATAGAAGTACAAGGGCCTGCTACAGTCTCAGGAGGTGAAGAGCTTTCTCTTCAGATTGTGATTACAAATAAAAACAATGTATCGATAAAACTCGCCGATCTTCTCGTTGAATATCCTGATGGCACCCGTAGCGCATCTGATATTTCAAAATCACTTCCGCGATACCGCGAAATGATCGGCACTCTTGCACCAGGAGAGATAATGCAAAAAACAGTAAAAGCAATACTTCTGGGGTCCCAAGACACACAACAGAGTGTTAAAATTACAGTTGAGTACAGAATAGACGGCTCAAATGCTATTTTCTTCACAGAGAAGATGTATAATGTTGCACTAATTTCTGCACCGCTTGGCTTGTCGGTTTCAGGGCTTAATGAAGCGATATCAGGGCAGGAAGTCGATTTCACTATCACGGTTGTGTCTAATTCAAATACTATAATAAAAGATGCACTTCTCTCAGTTGAGTATCCGTTTGGTTTTGAATTCACACAGGCCTCTCCAGAACCTTCCTTTACTGATAGTGTGTGGAGTTTGGGAGATATACAGCCTGAAGGAAGAAAGACGATAAAACTTCACGGGATAATTGTTGGAGAGAATGAAGACGAGAGAGTATTCAGATTTTCATCTGGTGTTGCAAATAAGAGCGATGAAAAAGAGCTTGGAGTTGCTTTTGCATCCTCACTCAAATCAGTCATAATCAAGAAACCGTTTGTTGGAGTGGCTCTTGCGCTAAACGGTGATAAGTCCACAGAATATGTCTCGGGCATTGGAGATGAGATACGGGCTGACATTACATGGACAAACAATATGCCAGTGCGTGTTGCAGACGGTGAGATTGAAATTAAATTCAGAGGTGCTCCGCTTGATAGGTTTTCAATTTCAGCTGACAGAGGATTTTATAATTCATTAAACAATACAATTCTCTACAGCAGAGAGACGAATGATGATTTGGCCTCTCTAAAACCTGGCGAGTCCGGAAGAGCAACATTTTCCTTTTCCTCCCTGGGACTGTCTTCAGGAAATGTATTCAAGAATCCAGAAATAATTCTTGACATTAGCATAAAAGGCAAAAGAGTTTCGGAAAATCAAGTGCCTGAAGAAGTCAAATCAACACTTTCACGCACTATAAAACTTGCATCTGATCTGCTTTTGACATCGCGAGCTGTATATTTCACAGGTCCGTTTACAAACACTGGCCCTGTTCCTCCTGTTGCTGAAAATGAGACAACATATACTGTTGTCTGGACAATCACCAATTCTTCAAATAATGTTGACAATGTGCGTGTAATTGCTTCACTTCCCTCATATATCAGATGGGTGGGCAATGTAAGCCCTTCAAACGAGAAAGTTAGCTTTAATCCTGTAGGAGGTCAGATTACATGGGATGCTGGAAATATTGAGCCAAAAAGCAGTATTTCAAGCGGTAGACAAAGAGAAATCGCATTTCAGATTGCGTTTTTACCGAGCTTAAGCCAGATCGGAAGTTTTCCCACTATTGTTAACAGACAGATGATTACTGGCTTTGACCGCTTTGCAAGCGTTGAGATAAGTAGTACGAAAAGAGTGCTTACCACAGAACTTACAACAGATCCACAATTTCCTTTTGACGGAGGAAAAGTAGTTGGAAAAACTGAATAAAATAGAAATATGAAAGGAAAAGATGAAAATTTAATGGAAAAAATAATATCACTGGCAAAACGTCGTGGCTTTGTGTATCAAGGCTCTGAAATTTACGGCGGACTTGCCGGTACATGGGATTATGGACCTCTTGGAACTGCACTTAAGAACAACATAAAGAATTTATGGTGGAAAAAATTTGTAAAAGAACGGGAGGATATGTATGGTATTGACTCTGCGATACTTATGAATGCAAAAGTTTGGGAGAAAAGTGGGCATCTTAAAAATTTTACAGACCCGATTGGAAAAGAACAATTTAATTTAATGTTTGAAACGCGCATAGGTGCCGCAAAAGAAAAATCATCTCTTGCTTATCTGCGTCCAGAGAATGCGCAGGGAATGTTTACTAATTTCAAAAACATAATTGACTCGTTTCATCCAAAACTTCCTTTCGGGATTGCCCAGGTCGGCAAATCATTCAGGAATGAAATAAATGCGCGTGATTTTCTTTTCCGTACGCGTGAGTTTGAACTGATGGAGCTTGAATATTTTGTAAAAGAAGAGGAATGGGAAAAGTATTTTGATTACTGGAAGAAGCAAATGAGAGAATGGCTTGTAGAAATTGGAATTGATAAAAACAATATCAAAGAAGTTGAAGTTCCGGAAAGTGGCAGGGCACATTATTCAAAGAAAACAGTTGATTTTGAATATGATTTTCCGTTTGACACAAAAGAGCTCTACGGCCTTGCATACAGGACTGACTATGATTTGAGGAATCACAATCTCTCCTACACCGATGATGACACAGGAGAGACTTTCATACCACACGTTATTGAACCGACATTCGGCCTGGACAGGACAGTGCTTGCGCTACTTTCAGAGGCATATACGGAAGATGAATTAGGGGCAGATATGAGAACATATCTCAAACTTCCGTCAAATTTGGCGCCAATAAAAGTCGCAGTATTCCCGCTTCTTAAAAACAAGCCTGAGCTTGTAAAGAAGGCACGTGAAATATATATGGCAGTAAAGAAAAAAATTCCGCAGACGATGTGGGATGACAATGGTAATATAGGAAAGCGTTATAGAAGGCAGGACGAAATAGGCACGCCTCACTGTATCACTGTTGATTTTGACACGCTTGGAGACGGTACGGTGACACTGCGCAACCGTGACAGCGGAGAGCAAAAAAGAATAAAAATAGAAGAAATTGTTTCATCAGTTTCAATATAATGGTATTATAGAAAAATGGAACATCTGAAGAATATGAACATCACGATCAGTTCCGGAACTATTATAAAAGGTATTTTGCTCGTGCTTTTAATTGCCGCACTTTTTTTCCTCAAAGATCTTGTTCTTATAGTAATGACGGCAATCGTTATAGCTTCCGCCATTGAACCGATAACAAAATGGTTTGTTTCGTACAGAATACCAAGAATAGCGGCAGTGCTTTTAGTTTACATTATTATAGTTCTTTCTCTGCTCTCCATCTTTTACTTTTTTGTACCACCGCTTTTAGATGAAGCGTCAAACTTCCTTGCATTTTTGCCGAAATACACAAATCTCTTTGACTTTTCAGGAACATTCGATGGCTCTTTCCTCTCCAATCCAGAATCCGTCGTTCAGAGTTTCTCCCTTAGGGAAACGCTTTCCGGCATACAATCATCATTTACAAATATGTCTGAAGGTTTTGTGAAATCAATAAGCGTAATTTTCGGAGGCGCTCTCTCTTTTATTCTTATAATTGTATTTTCATTTTATTTTGCAGTTCAAGAAACCGGCATTGATGATTTCCTTCGTATTGTAACGCCAGTCAAACAACAGAACTACATTCTTGACCTGTGGAAGCGCTCCCAACTTAAAATAGGAAGGTGGATGCAGGGACAGCTTATACTCGCTCTTATTGTGGGGGTTCTTGTATATATTGGACTTACGGTTTTGGATGTAAGATATGCACTTTTGCTCGCCGTTCTTGCGGGGATTTTTGAGCTTATACCGCTCTTTGGCGCCATTTTAGCGGCTATTCCAGGCGTTCTTATAGCATTTGTTGACGGAGGTGTTGCTTTGGGATTTTTAGTCATCGGCCTTTATCTGATTATCCAGCAATTTGAAAATCATCTTATTTATCCGCTTGTTGTTACAAAGGTTGTAGGTGTTCCGCCCCTTCTTGTTATTTTAGCCCTGATCATTGGCGCGCAATTTGCCGGTTTTCTTGGGGTTATTCTCTCCGTTCCAATTGCGGCAATTGTCCAAGAGTTTGTAAAAGATATTCAAAAAGAAAAAGAAACGTTTCTCAAAAAACACCCTCAGAAGAGAAAATTAGGTCATGGGTAAATCAATGAGTCAGTCTTGCTATTTAACTACAACTCTACCTTATGTAAATGCCAATCCGCATATCGGTACGGCCTTTGAGTTTGTGACGGCTGATATTATTGTTCGATACAAGAAGCTCATGGGAGATGAAGTATTTTTTAATACGGGAGTTGACGAGTATGGGCAGAAAGTTTATACAAAGGCACTTGAAGAGGGGAAAGATCCGCAAAAATATGTTAATGAGTCTGCAGAAAAGTTCCGCAAGTTAAAAGAAATTCTGAATTTAAGCTATGACAATTTTATAAGAACGACAGACGAGCATCATAAAGTGGCCGCACAAGAGTTTTGGAAGAAAAGTTTTCTAAATGGCGACATTGAAAAAAAACTGTACAAAGCTAAATACTGTGCGGGATGTGAGCTTGAAAAAACAGATTCAGATTTAGTTGATGGATGTTGTTCCGAGCATCCACTGCAAGCAATTCAGATTATAGAGGAGGAAAATTATTTTTTTAAGTTTTCAAAATACGAAAAAAAACTTCTTGAACTTTATGAAAAGAATCCGCAGTTGGTAATTCCAGACTTTAGATTCAATGAAATAAAAAGATTTGTGGAGCGCGGACTTGAAGACTTCAGCATCTCGCGTCTGAAGTCTAAGATGCCATGGGGGGTTCCTGTACCAGGAGATGATGAGCATGTTATGTATGTATGGTTTGACGCATTGGTGAATTATATCTCTGCAATCGGCTGGCCGGATGATGAGGAAAAGTTCAATAAATGGTGGCCAGTGACACAGTTTGCGGGCAAAGATCAGGTGCGCCAACAGGCGGCTATGTGGCAGGCAATGCTTTTCTCAGTAGGGCTTCCTCCTTCAAAACAGATTGTAATTCATGGCTTTATAACAGTAGATGGTGCAAAAATGAGCAAAAGTATTGGGAATGTCATTAATCCAGCTGATTTAGTAGCTGAATATGGAACTGATGCGCTTCGCTATTACTTGGCACGCCACGTGCATCCGTTTGAAGATTGTGATTTTACGATGGAAAAATTCAAAGAAGCTTATAATGCAAATCTTGCAAACGGCATTGGAAACTTAACAGCGCGGATTATGAAACTTGCAGAAACACATCTTGATGAATCAGTTGAGCTTTCTGATACAGAAATACCCCAGAGCATAAAGAATGAATTTGATAATTTTGAAATAAACAAAGCAGTTGATTTAGTATGGGGGCATATAGGGGATCTCGATAAATATATTCAGGAAACAGAACCATTTAGTATTATAAAAAAGGATAAAGAAAAAGGAATTGAGATTATAAAAAATATTGCAATAAAATTATGTACAATCGGTGAAATGTTAAATCCAATCTTACCCGAAACATCTGAAAAAATAAAAAATGCTGTAAAAGAAAATAAAATGCCCAAACCTCTTTTCATGAGAAGATAATAATATAAACTCTTACCATAATTATGATAGAGACGAAAAGGTGTCGTTTGACATAAATCTGTCATCTTGGTACGCTTCTGTTAGAAATTTTCTTTCATAGTTATTTAAAAAAGAAAGGAGATACAATTGGATATACTTGAGATGAGTAAAGAAGAAATTATTGCAATCAAGCCTGATGATGTGGGGCACGAATTGTTGAAAGAAGAAATGTTTCATATATTAAGAAAATTGGGAGGCTATCTAGAGTTTGACTATGGTACGCTTGAGAATAGAAATCCTGAACGTCATTTTGAATTAAGGTCAGGAGTTCATAGCGATTTATTTTTGGATTTCAGCGCAGTGTTTCAGTATGAGAATTTAAGAAAAATAATCGCAAAGCAATTGGTAGATAAGTATAGAAACTCAAATAGATCAAAATATAATCTAGATTGGATTAACCCAACCTGTGTCGCAGGCATACCAAATGGTGCTAAGTTGCTTGGAAAGGATGTGGCGGACATCCTTGAAGCAAGAAAAATTGACTTTGTTAAGCAAGACGGAAATATAAAGATGAAATCAATGTTAGGACTTCACGACACACTTCTTTTTGTAGAAGATATATGCCCAAAAGGAACCGCTCTTAAAAAAGCAGTAAATGTGGCTAGAAAGAACAATAATTCTGGAAGAGTACTCCCACTTGTCCTTACGATAGTGAATCGCGGAAGATTAAATCAGGTGAGAATAGATGGTGGATTTGTTTTCCAAATAATTTCTCTTTACTCAATCAAATTCAATGAGTGGGACAGAGACGACTGCGAACTTTGTCGTATGAGTTCTGAAAGTATAAAATCAAACGAAATAAAAAGAGTAAATTTAGCTACATGATATTCAAATTGAGTTACCTAAGAGCTTCTGATTATTGATTTAATCAAGGGCTTTTTTTGTTTTTTTTAACGATAAATTTTGTTATAGTTCAATTAATGAAACCGAAATATTTTGATATACATTCGCATTTGAATTTTTCTACATTTAACAGTGACAGAGAGGAAGTTGTAAAGAGAATGTGTGATAAAAGTGTGTGGACTATTTCTGTCGGCACCGATTTAGAAACTTCAAAAGAAGTTGTAGAACTTGCAAACAAATACGATAATATTTTTGCTACAGTTGGCTTGCATCCAGATTCCCACAAAGGTCTAACCTTTGTGGAAGATGACTATAGAGAACTTGTACGAAACAAAAAGGTTGTTGCAGTGGGTGAATGTGGATTGGATTATTTTAGAATAGGTAGCGATGAGTCTGACAAAAAAAGACAGAAAGAAAATTTTGAAAGACAAATTCAGTTTGCAATTGACAATGACTTACCGCTAATGCTTCACTTTCGCCCGTCGGGGGGAGCAATGGACGCATACATAGACGGCATTGAAATTTTAAATTCTTATACAGATATACTGCGAGGTAACTCTCATTTTTTTGCGGGCGATTTAGAAACAGCAAAAAGATTTTTAAATATTGGATTCACACTTTCATTTACAGGTGTAATTACCTTTGCAAAATCTTATGATGAAATAATAAAGTATGCGCCTCTTGATATGATAATGTCAGAAACTGACGCTCCGTTTGTGGCTCCAGTACCTCACAGAGGGAAAAGAAGTGAGCCAGTTTATGTGAAAGAAGTTGTAAAGCATATTGCAAAAATCAGGAAAGAGGACACCGAAAAAGTTCGCAAGACGCTTTTAAATAACGCTTTTAAGTTATTTTCGATCAACTCAACAGTGTTGAGTTGATTGGGGTTATATGATAAGATTTTTCCTACATGGCAGAAGAAGAAACAAAAGAAGAGACGGACTTGTCCGCTGAAGCTTTAGCGGAGGCGGAAGAAAGAGAACTTCAGGTTTATGAGCTTGGTTTTCATATTCTCTCTTCTATTGAGGAGCAGAAGGTTGTCGCAGAAGTAGACTCTATTAAAGCTTCCATTGAAAAGCATGGAGGAGTTTTTATTACGGAAGAGCTTCCAAAAAAAATTAACCTTGCCTATACTATGGACAAAGAGATTGAAGGCAAACGGCAGAAATTTGATACGGCATACTTCGGTTGGATAAAGTTTGAAATGCAAACAGAAAATATTATGAATGTTAAAGAAGATATGGACAGCAGCAAAAGCATTCTCAGGTTTATAATTATAAGAACGGTTCGAGAGTCAACGCTCGCACCAAGAAGTGCAATATTTGCAAAAGAAGATCTGCCCACACAGGCGGGTCCAAAACAGATAAAGCAAAAGCCAATTCTAAAAGTTGATGAAAAGGAAAAAAAGGAAGGACCGAAAATGACAGAAGAAGAACTTGATAAGACGATTGAAGAATTAATCATAGAGTAGTAGAATAAATCTATATGTATCTAAACAAAGCATTGGTATACGGCAATTTAACAAGAGATCCTGAACTTCGATCTCTGCCTTCCGGTACGCAGGTCACGACTTTTTCCATTGCGACAAACCGCGTATGGAAAGATAAAGATGGCGCAAAGCAGGAGAGTCCTGAGTTCCATAATATCGTTGTCTTCGGAAGACAGGCGGAAACATCTGCGCAGTATCTTAAAAAGGGAAGTTCCGCTCTTATAGAGGGAAGAATGCAGACAAGAAGCTGGGAAAGTGACGGAGTTAAAAAATATCGCACTGAAATTGTCGCAGACAGAGTGCAGTTTGGTCCCAGAAGTCAAGGAACAGGGACTCCGGTAGCTCCCACAGCATCTTCAGAGAAGAGTGACAAAAGTCCGGCAAGCGACATTGAATATCCGGAAGAGGATATTAAACCGGAGGATATACCTTTTTAATAAAATCTATGGCGCAAAATTTTTTTTCAGCAAATAATATAAAATATATTGACTACAAAGACGTAGAGCTTCTGAAGCGCTTTCTCAAAAGCCACGGCAGGATTACCCAAAGAAAAGTAGCGGGCATAACTGCCGAAGATCAGAGAAAACTTGCAGTTGCAATAAAAAGAGCTCGATTCATGGGCCTTTTACCTTACATTATAAGATAATTCCTTTGTAACTTCTCTATTATTTTAAGTGTTGCAAAAAGTAGAAAGGTCGATATAATAGGCGCAATGGAAGAGAAATTACAGGATAATTTTAATATGGAAAAAAGTGATGAAGAAATTCTGGCTCTTTGTGTAAAACAGCCGTATCTTTTTGGCATTATCTTGGACAGGTATCAGGACGCTTTTATAAGAAAAGCGGAGGGAGTTTTGCATAGCAGAGAGGATGCGGAGGATATTGTTCAGGAGACCTTTACAAAGATTTACATGAATGCTGCGAAATTTCAGATACAGGAAGGTGCGTCTTTCAAATCATGGGGGTATAAGATACTTCTCAATACCGCTTTCACTCGTTATCAGAAAATGAAAAAACACAGAGGGGCAGTATTTAATCCGGAGCCGGAGTGGTATGAAGTAATGCCGGACTTAAAAACAAAACAGTTTGAAAAAGAAGAATTGAAAGACTATGTTATCTCTGTACTATCGCGGATGCCGGATCATTTAGGTAAAGTACTTCATCTTCATTTTATTGAAGGAAGACCACAAGAAGAAATTGCAAAAATAGAAGGAGTATCGGTTGGCGCTATAAAGACGAGGGTTCATCGCGCAAAGAAAGAATTTAAAAAAGTTAATGCAACAATAAGTTAATGAATAATATATTGAAAAAAAGAATAATGAGGAGAGTCTACATAGTATATGCTCTTCGCAAAATGTTGAGTCGGACCGCATTTAAGCTGTATGCAAGCCTAGTGCTTTTGTTTGGCATTGCAAGATTACTGCATGTTCGCGCAATAGGAGAGAATATTTCGGAAGTTGGTTTTGCAGGACTGTATAACTTTGCATTTTACTCTATTATGAACACAGAGCTTGCGGTTCAGTTTCTGATGTTTGGTGTAGCTGCTTTTGGAGTTTGGGTAATGAGAGATGCTGTGAAAAATATTCTTACACATACAATGTACAGTTCAATGCAGAAAGTTCGTTAAAAATAAAACCCCAACATACATCGGGTTTTTATTTATTATCCTGAATTTGTCGAAGGGTTTATCCAACTAATTTTTTGCGGATTTCTTTTAGTATTTGGTCCGCTATTTTTTTATTTTCTTTGAGATATTGACGTGCTGCGTCGTATCCTCGTCCGAGCTTCTGGGATCCTGCGCTGTATGATGCACCTGATTTTTGAACTATATCGTATTTTTCTCCAAGCGCGAGTAACTCTCCTTCACGCGAGATTCCTTCATTGTACATAAGATCAAATTCCGTTGTCTTAAAAGGTGCAGCAACTTTGTTTTTCACAACTTTCACGCGCACTCTTCCTCCCATTACCTCATCTGCCTTCTTAATCTGCGCAATTCTTCTGATGTCCAGTCTTACGGAAGTGTAGAACTTGAGGGCTTTTCCGCCAGTTGTTGTTTCAGGATTTCCGAACATTACCCCTATCTGCATTCTTATCTGGTTTATAAAAATAACTATTGTTTTTGATTTTGCAACTATTGCTGTAAGTTTTCTCAGTGCTTGTGACATAAGTCGTGCCTGCTTACCTAGATGGTGTGCTCCCATGTCGCCCTCTATCTCATCTTTTGGAGTAAGTGCTGCCACTGAATCAATTACAATAACATCAATCTTTCCAGAGCGGACAAGTGATTCTGTAATTTCAAGTGACTGTTCTCCGGTATCAGGCTGTGAGATAAGGAGCTCCGCCGTTTTTACGCCTAATTTTTTTGAATACTCAGGATCCATCGCATGTTCAGCATCAATGAATGCACATATCCCGCCTTTTTTCTGTGCCTCAGCAATTACATGAAGTGCCAGTGTTGTCTTCCCGCTAGACTCTGGACCAAATATTTCAACAATTCTTCCGCGTGGAAGCCCTCCGATGCCGAGTGCCCAGTCAAGGCCTATTGAGCCCGTCGGTATTGCATCAATATTTACTTTCGGAGTATCACCAAGTTTCATTATGGATTCGTCACCAAATTTTGTCTTTATCTCCTTTATCGCATCATCAATACCCGCATTCTTCTTTTTTGGCTCTGTCTTTGCTTTTGCCATTTTATTTATAAATTAATTCTAATGTTTTTTTTGTCTTTCTCCCAAATCTGTCTTTTGCTTTAATTGTTATTATATTATAACCATAAGACAGGAGCAATTTCTCTCTGAACTGCCCTTGTTCATCTGTAAATATCTGCCTGTCATTCATGCTGATATGAGATATGTTTTTTGCAGTTCCTTCTATACCGACAAGCGAATGCTCCAGAGACACTCCGTTTTGAGGTTCCTGTATTTTTATAACTGGCCCTAATATTATATTTCTCGCCTGAAAAAATGCATAGCCGAAAATGACAACTATAAAAAAAATGGAACCCACAGTCCATAGATAATAACTTAAACTTTTATTTTTAAGAATGCTCATCATCTTCTTCAAGAATATTTTCATCATTGTATTTTTCCAACACTTCTCTCGGCCTTGCACCGTCAGCCGGACCTATCACCCCTTTCTCTTCAAGCATGTCCATAAGTCGCGCTGCTCGCGCGTATCCCACACGAAGTTTTCTTTGCAGATATGATGTAGACGCTTTGCCCGCGTGCATTACAATTTCTTTTGCTTCTCCATACAGCTCGTCATCCTCCATACTTTCATTCTCATCGAGTATTGCGTTAAAGATAGCACTACTATTTTCATCTCCGTTTTGGGAATCGGCTGAGGAAAGATCAATCTTGCTCTGTATTTCGTCTCCATAATTTTTAATAAGGTATCTGGTGACTTTCTTTACCTCGGATTCCGATATGAAAGCGGTCTGGAGCCGCCTGGGTTTTGACATTTCTCCTGAAAGGTAAAGCATATCACCAGCTCCGAGAAGCTTTTCCGCGCCACTTGAGTCAAGAATCGTCCTTGAGTCAACCTGCGAAGCCACTTGAAAAGCTAATCTGGAAGGAACATTTGCCTTGATAAGACCTGTAATAACGTTTACAGACGGTCTTTGTGTTGAAAGTATAAGGTGGATTCCTACAGCCCTGCTCATCTGCGCAAGCCGTACGACAACAGACTCAAGCTCTCTCGGGTACATTTGCATAATATCTGCCAGTTCATCTATTACGATGATAATATACGGCATTGCATCTGCTTCATTTTCACCCTTTTTATTTCCAACATTTGAATGATAAGACCCTATATCTCTTGCAGAGCTCGCTTCAAGTATGTTATATCTTCTTTCCATCTCTTTAGCCGCCCATTTTAAGGCCAAAATCGCCTTTTTGGCGTCTGTTATAACAGGAGTGAGAAGATGAGGGATATTGTTATAAAGCGTAAGTTCAACTCGTTTTGGATCAATCATTATAAATCGGATATGTTCAGGTGAATTTCTGAACAAAAGAGAGGTAACAATAGTATGAATTGCAACTGATTTTCCCGAACCAGTAGCGCCCGCAATCAAAACATGGGGCATTTTAGCCAAATCCGCAAAGTGTGATTGGCCTGTTATGTCTTTTCCAAGAGAAATTAGAAGTGGTTTTTTTGAATTCTGATATATATCGGTTGAGAGGATGGTGTAAAGTCCCACCATTGTCTTTGCCGTATTGGGAACTTCCACTCCGACAAGGGAGCGACCAGGTATCGGGGCTTCAATTCTCACTGGGTGTGCGGCAAGCGCTAATTCAAGATTATTCTGAAGACCGAGTATTTTAGACAGTCTCACACCTTCTGCAGGTTTTAGAGCGTAGCGTGTGACGGAGGGTCCAATTGAGATTTCATCCACCTGCACGTCAACTCCAAAATTCTGCAAAGTTCTTTTTATAATATTCGCATTTGCTTTTATGTCTCCGACTCCCGGTTTACCTCTATCTCTCTCTAGTATTGAAAGAGGGGGAGGGGAATAAGTACCACTTCTTGCTGGCTTCATTTTTATTATATCGTTCTCATTATCGTCGTTTTTTCCGCTGAGGATACTCATTGATGATTTCTCTTCTTCCTCCTCCGCATCTTCATCTTCCTCTTC
>DCWL01000006.1:952-14768 GCA_002327585.1 Candidatus Phycocordibacter aenigmaticus | reverse complement strand
TTCCTCTTCTTCCTCTTCTTCATCCTCATACTCATCAAAATCCTCTTCCTCTGCGTACTCGGTCTCTACATCCTCCTTTTTGAAGATTCTCTTGAAAAATACAAGTGAGGGTAGTTTTGCCTCAAATAGTATAAGTACAGAGGCGATAACAAGTCCCCAGAGAATAAGAAGTGTTACAAATATATCAAACAACCCAACAAGCGGTACGGATATTATTGCTCCGAATAATCCCCCTCTATCCTCAAAGATTATCTCAACGAGTGTAATTCCAGAAAGAAAAAAAACAATAGCACTTGCTATCTTCAATGTGCCAAATGAATTACCAAAAGTTTTTAGTGAAGATGCTGACAGAAGAAAAAATAGAATTGGGAGTATGAAATATCCTATTCCAAACATGGAAGAAAGAATCTTGAATGCCGTATCGCCGACGACACCAGCTCCTCCGAATGCCGACAGGGCTAGAAATACTCCAAGAATAAAAGAAATTATTGTGAGTATCCCCCTGAGCGTTTCTCTTTTTAGGTTATCAAAAATTCCTCCACGATCCGCGTCTTTCTTGCCTTTCTTACTATCTTCGAAAAATTTAAACATGTATTTGCTCAATAATACCATAAAATCATCGCAGAGAAAGAACTTCCTTGAGAAATGTTAAAAATTATACTGTAATGTTTTAAAACATTGATTTTGAATATGTCCGTTATATAATAGCCATACGTTTTCTATATAATTTAATATATAGGACATATATAGAAACTCGTAGCGATAAAGGACAAAATATAAAAGACATAATACTATGAAAGCCAACTTTCCTGAAAAAAATGTAAAAAATACTGAATTAAGCTCCTTTTTTGAAGGGAATCATTTGTATGTATTCTTATACAAAAAAGCGGAAAAACTCTCTTCAGCTTTGTATATGGTTACTAATTTTATTTCGGAAAATGAAACACTGCGTAGCCTGCTAAGAGAGAAATCAATAAATATATTTTCCGAGATTATATATCTGCAGAAAATGTCCTTAATACAGCGGAAAGCTTCAAGGACAAGTGGCAGTATTGAAGACAGGTACAGTTCTCTGGACTCCATACTTTCCGGCATTACTGAAATCATATCTTTTCTTGAAATAGCACATTTTTCAAGACTTATATCGGAAATGAACTTTGTAATATTAAAGCGGGAATATATTGAATTAGGAACCCTTATAAAAAATCGAAAAGATGATATTGCCAGCGGAGATGCTCGTTTAGATAGGAATTTCTTTGAAGTACCTGATTTATATAAGACATATTCTTTAAGACAAGGTGTTGCTAAAACGGAGACTATAAAAGACACTGTTCATCAGATAAGAGAAAAAGATCCGATAAAAAGTGTAAAAAAGGAACAAAAAGCAAAAATATACACAAAAACCGCTGATGTAAGACATAGTAGCAGAAGAAATACTATACTTGAACTGCTTCAAAACAAACCCTTTATTACAATAAAAGACGCTGCAGATACGATTAAGGGATGCAGTACAAAGACCCTTCAGCGCGAATTGCTCTCTCTTGTAGGCGAAGGGATTCTCAGAAAGAAGGGAGAGAGAAGATGGAGCACATATTCTCTTGCATAAGTCCTATTCTCTTGCATAAGTCCTATAATTAAACAAATTCAACATTTATTTACAAATTCATAATATGTGTTCCTATTATATTAATAGTTGCGAGCTACTTTCATGTAGTGTAAAGTTATCCACATTTCCGCCCTGTTAGCATCTTGTAGCGTATTGCGGTATGGCTATATAATTACCTTAGGTTACCGACCGTCTTTGTTCTGTATATGGATGAAAATGAGAGTCAATCAGTCAAAATTTTGTTAGCTGGCCTATGTTGCTCTGTGTCGATGCAAATGAGCATTTAGGTATAGGTAAGAATTAGTTAAAGTTAAAGTATGGCAGGCACTTTAAAATTAAAAAATGGTGCCTAAATTCCATAAAGAGACATAAGTTTCTAATGGACATTAATTACAAGTTCAAGCACGAAAGTTATTTTTGGTCGAACAAAAAAGTTATTTCGTGCAAATTAATCAAATTAAATTTAAATTAATCATTATTTATGAGTATTATAAAAAGTAATTCTATAGCTTTAAAAATTGCTATAGGTTTAATTGGAATTGCATTTGCATTTGCGCTTTTGTTTGGTTCGGCTTCGTCTGCAAACGCGGCGGCTCTGACACAAAGCCAGATTGATGCAATTATTGCATTGCTTGAGTCCTTCGGGGCTGACCAGTCTGTCGTTGACAATGTGAACGCATCTCTGACAGGCAGTACGCCAACAACAACAACGTCAACTGCAAGCGTATGTCCTCACACATGGGCGACCGACCTTACAAGTGGGAGCGCAGGTGCAGATGTTAAGGCGCTTCAGCAATTCTTAAACTCTGATTCTGCGACGCAGGTTGCATCATCAGGAGTTGGCTCTGCTGGAAGTGAAACAGATTTCTTCGGTTCACTTACAACAGGAGCTGTAATCAAATTCCAAGACAAGTATGCAGCTGATGTTTTGACACCAGTTGGTCTTTCAGCAGGAACAGGATACTTCGGTCCTTCATCTCGTGCTAAAGCAAATTCACTTTGCTCTACTGCTGCTCCGACTACAACAACTACAACAACAGACGATACAACAACCACAACCACAACAACAACTACAGGAACAGGTTTGAGCGTTGCGGCAGGAGCACAACCAACAGCAACACTTGCGCCAGACTCGGCGGCTAGAGTTCCATTTACGAACTTTATCGTAACGGCTGGATCTGATGGCGATGTTGTTATGGACAACGTTACTGTAGAAAGAATCGGTCTTGCAAGCGACTCAGTATTCGCAAGTGTCGTTCTTTTGGATGAGGATGGTACACAAGTTGGCTTAACAAAGACACTAAACTCAAATCATCAAGCGACCGTCGGTGAAGCAAGAACAATTCCTGCAGGCACATCAAAACAGTTTACAATTGGAGGAAATATGGCGGCAGACAACTCATCAAGAGACGGAGAAACTCCGGCGATTTCTGTTGTTGCCATCAATACTTCAGCAACTGTAACAGGTTCACTTCCAATTACAGGAACAACACAGACAGTCAACGCATCACTTGCAATTGGTACAATAACAGCAGCAAGAGGACCACTTGACCCTAATGCAGCTGCAAGTAAAGAAGTAGGAACAACAGGATATACTTTCACATCTTTGAAAATTACAGCGGGTTCAGCAGAAGAAGTTCGACTTCACTCTCTAAGATGGAATCAGGCATCTTCTGTAGCTGAAGCTGATCTTGACAATCTTGTAACAGTTGTTGACGGTACAGAATACCCAGCAACAATAACAGCAGATGGTAAGTACTACACATCAACATTCAATGGTGGTCTCGTTATCGACAAAGGTCTTTCTGTAGAGATTTCAATCAAAGGTGACATCATAGGAGGTTCAGGAAGGACGGCTTCATTCTCAATTGAAAAGAAAACTGACCTTAATCTCTCTGGCGAGACATTCGGTTACGGTATTACACCTCCAACGTCAGGAACAGGCATTACCAGTGGAAATATCTGGTTTGCTGGTTCAACAGTAACAGTTTCCGGCGGTTCACTAACAGTTACACAAGACACAGGCGTTGCTTCGCAAAATATTGCGATTAACTTGGCAGATCAAACATTGGCAGCAATCAAAGTTAAAGCGCAAGGTGAAGCGGTTACAGCTGGTTCAATTGTATTTGACGTTGCTACGTCAACAGGTGCGTGGACAGGTCTACTTACAAATGTAACGCTTGTTGATGGAAACGGAGCAGTAGTTGCAGGTCCTGTTGATACTTCAGGAACAGGTGCAACAATTACATTCTCCGATTCAGTGACATTCCCAGTTGGAGAAGGCACATATATAGTTAAAGGCAAAACTCCTTCAACGGCAGGAAATGACGGAACATATCAGCTGACGACAAATCCGGCATCTGACTGGACAACCGTAACAGGAGACAATACAGGAAACACAATTACACCTGCCCCATCAGGAGATGCGGCACTTCAGACAATGACAATTTCAGGAGCAGCTGTAACACTTAGCACATCAAACTCTCCAGCTGCACAGAATGTTGTGAAAGGAGCACAAAACTACACATTCGCAAATATTCAGTTTGACACAACAAGTTCAGGAGAGGATGTGAAATTCACTTCATTCCCTATAAACATCAGTATGGACGGTACTGCATCAGACCTTACATCATGTCAATTGTGGAACGGAGATACAGCACTGAACACTGGCGGAAATGCTGTTGCCGTCTCATCAGTATCTTCATCAACGACATTTACATTTGACGAGCCGTTGATACTTGCAAAAGGCGTTGTTACAACACTTCCTGTAACATGTAATCTTTCTTCATCAGCAACAGCTACTGAAATAATCTACGTGAGTTATGCGCCAGCATCATCACCAACTGCAACAGGTTTGACTTCAGGACAGTCAGCAACTATTACAGAGCCTACAGCAGCTAACTCATTAGGACAAAGACAAACTGTAGTAGCATCTGGAACAATCACAGTTGCAATTGATGCAGCAAGTCCTTCATACAAGATTGCAGCAGGAGGTTCAACAGGAAATATTGTGAATGTTCTTAAATTTACAGGTACAAATGAAGCAATTAATCTTCAAGATGTTGCACTTCAGTTGACAAATGGTACTGCATCATCAACAGCAGCTGGTATTACTAAGGTGACTCTTTGGGACGGTTCAAGAGAAGTTGGTACAGCAATCTTCACTACAGGCAATACTATTGCCACATCAACACTCTTAGAGACAGTCACAATCCCTAAGAACGGTGATATAATCTTGACTGTTAAAGCTGATTTCACAGATATTGGGACAGGTCAATCAGGAACTGATGGTCATCTACATGCGATTGACTGGGATAATGACGCTTCAATCGGTACAAGTGGTATCGGACAGGAGTCAGGTTCAACAATAGAAAGAACATCAGGTTCAGATACCGAATCAGCTGGTGTAAGAGTCTTCAATTCATTCCCAACAATTGCAAAACTTGAAGTTCCTACAAATACACTCAGCAACGGCAGTAAAACGCTTCTAAGATGGAGTGTTACGGCAGATAGTGCGGGTGATATTGCAATCTCCAAATTCACTCTCACGATAGCTACAACAACAGCAATCGTAAGAGGAGTAGACATCTTCGGATACACTGATTCAGGATACACATCTGTTGTCACGGGTCTCTCTACAGATGGAGGCTTCCTTGGAACTGACAAGGTAACAACATCTGACCACGTGTGGGCATCAGGATCATCACAAATTGATATTGACGCTCAAAATTCTTCATCGGCTTCAACGACAATTACGATACCCGCAGGAGGAACGCGATACTTTGAAGCAAGAGGAACAGTATCAAGTTCAGCATCCGGTGCATCAGTATCAACACAACTTGAAGGAGATGCTACCTTCGACATAAGCGGATTAGCTGTAACCACAGCGTTTATGGCAGGAGCGGCTATAATCAACGGAGATTCTGGAGGTACAACACACAACGACTTTATCTGGTCAACTCTTTCGACTACAACAGCAGATGTAGCAAATGAATCTTGGACAAACGGTTACGGAGTATCCGGACTCCCAGGAACATATATGGCAGCGGAAGTTCTGTCACAATAAAGTCTAGTTAGGTCAATTCAGCTCTCTTTAAAAAGCTGAAACTAGCAAGAAAACCCCCTCACTTTTCAAGTGAGGGGGTTTTCTGTATAATAGTTCGATCATGTCTAAAATAATCGGATTAATAGTTGTAATAATAATTGCAGCAGGAGCAGGTTGGATTATATACAATGACGCAAGTCGGAATGCTGAAACTGATTTTGGCGATTTTATTTCAGAATATAGTACAGACAATAGCACTGATTCATTTGAAGATAATACTTCAGACAAAGTAGAAATTCTACTAGTCGATAAACCAAGTGTTTCTTTACCTGAATTAAAACACCTTTTACAGTTCCCACAGAATTTTACAGATGATATGCGTGACATTACTACAGACAGAATAGTAAAACTAAACGAAGAACTTACTTTAGACCCAACATCATTTGCAAACTGGCTTGCTCTCGCTATTCAGAGGAAGCTTATAAATGATTTTGAAGGTGCTCGTGATATTTGGGAGTATTTAAACATAATTTATCCTAAAAATAGTATTTCATTTCACAATTTAGGCGATTTGCATCATTTCTATCTTAAGGATTATCCAAAATCAGAAGAAAATTTCAAAAAAGCAATTGAAAATAGTCCTAATAATGTTTCGTATTATATAAATCTTCATGAGCTGTATAAATACTCGTATAAGAAAGATACAACTCTGGCAATTGATGCTCTACTTGACGGACTTAAAGTAAATCCAGGGAGTACGGATCTATTAGTGGCTTTAGCGGTATATTATAAAGAAGCAGGAGACAACATAAATGCCAAAAAATATTATCAGCAGGCGCGTAATAAAGCTCAAGAATTTGAGAATGATAAACTTGTAGAACTTCTAAATACAGAGATTGAAAACTTGCAATAAGTTATACACATCTGTGGATAACTCTTACGAGTCAACAAGGACAGTCCTTGATAAAGTTATTTTAGGTAGAGAAAAAAATCTGAGAGTTATTTTAATAACAGAAGACCAATTTATTCTTGGGAGACTCTAAACTATTGATACAATAAGCATTATGATTTTTTTTAACAAAACAAGCTGGAAGTTTTTAGGAATATTTACAGCAATTGTTGCAGTAAGTTTGGTGATTATCTATACGGCGGCTTTCTTTAATCCGGAAGTAAGAAAAGAGATGGCGGCGGAGGTATATGCGGAGAAATACATTGAGGATTTGCGGGAGAAATATAAAAACGACACTTATGGAGGTGAAACGCCTGAGGAAACACTTACTCTTTTTACACAAGCACTTGAGGATGGTGATGTTGAACTTGCAAGCAAATATTTTATTGTGGAGAAGCAAGAGAAAATGAAAGAGGAACTGAATATAGAAAAAGAAAATGATGTGTTAAAATTAATAATTGCAGATTTGAAAAAAGAAAAAACAGATTTTGTTTTATCTAATACAAAGTATCGTTTTAGAACGGTTGACGATAAAGGCATGGCAGAGTTTAGTTTTGATCTAATACTAAACACTCAAACAGGAAAATGGAAAATAAGCGAGCTGTAAAATTAATATTTTTTCTAATAACGGGGTTAGCATTATTATTCCCTCTCTTTTCTATTGAAAAAGCGAATGTGGCGGTTACAGGCAAAGCCCTTAATGTCTTGGAATTGGTGTTCGGGCCAGATGTAGTGTATTTCAAAAATAAATATTCCCAAATAAGTACTGTTTTATTGTCGCAAAAAGTACCTAAAACGGAACCTAAAAATGAAATAGAAGAGGTTGTCGTAAATATTGTTACAGACATTGTAGAAGAAATTGTTGTTGACATACCGGACGAAGAAATAGAGATAATAGAGGTAATAGAGATAGTAGAAGAACCAGTTGAAGAGGCGGAATCTACAACAACTCTCCCTATCGCCTATGCCCAAGAGCTTATTCCAGTGAACACTCCTTTTTTTGGAGGAGGCGGAGGAGGAGTAAGAGTCACAACAACGGTTGCTTCGGATACCACAGCGCCTGATTCCCCAACTGTTACAATACCAGCTGATTTTTCCTCTGAATTTTCAACTACAACTATATCATTCTCAGGTACTGCAGAAAATAATTCAACCGTGCAGATTGAGTATTATCTAAATACTGCTACCACCACACAAGATACTACTGCTGATTCAAGTGGAAATTGGTCTTTATCCAATATTACATTCGGGCAGGGAACAACCACAACTAATTTTTATGCAACAGATGGTAGTGGCAATAAATCATCCGCAACGACCGTAAGTGTTGGTGTGGACACTTCTCCTGATGCTCCTATCATAACTTCTCCCACAGCGTCTGTTTTTGCCACTACCACCATTGAGTTCACTGGCACCGCAACCTCAACTCTCGTAATATCAAACTCTTACTCCTCCTCAACCACTACAGCAGACGTAAACAATGAATGGTCTCTGACACTGGAGGATTTCTCTGAGGGCACTACAACAATAAGCTTCTACTCCACAGATAATGACGACCTAACATCACAAGCTGAAGAGTATCAATTAACAATAGACACAACACCGCCATCAACACCCACACTTACGATAACCGAATGCTCCAATTCATTATCAGCAAGCGCATGTCTCTCTCCTTCTACTACAGCTAATTTATCATGGACAGCAACCTCAACAGATATATCATATTATGGGGTAATCAAAGACAATACGCAGGTATCAACAACAACAGATACAGACTCATCCACTACACTCTCAAATGGTACGTATTCTATGGAAATAGTTGCATATGACGAAGTAGGCAACAGTTCAACCTCAACATCCCAATCAATAATAATAGATACAATGCCGGTGATTATAAATGAAATAGCATGGTCAGGTACTGCCTCCTCCTCAGCAGATGAATGGATAGAACTCTACAATAGAACTAGTTATACTATAGATCTCTCAAACGTTACACTATCTGCAAGTGATGAAGCACCATACATATCTCTTTCTGGTACAATTACCTCAAATTCCTACTATCTCATAGAAAGAACAGATGATACCACTACATCAGTCACAGCAGATCTCACATCGTCTTTCTCGGAACTCTCAAACACAGTGGAGATACTCTCTCTAATACATAATTATGCTTCCACTACACTAGACTCAACTCCATCTTCAGTTTCATGGTCTGCAGGAACTGAGGCAAACAACATATCAATGGAAAGAATAGATCTAGATACAGCGGGCACAAGTGCCACTAACTGGTCGAATAATAATACATACACCAAAAATGGTACAGATGTAGGAGGAAACTCCATCAACGGAACACCAAAATCGCGAAATAGCGTTAATCTTCCCTCTATAGGATATTATCAAACGCCTGAAACATCGAGTTATATAAGTGGCGGATATTATGCGACAAGCAATAACGCCCTTGGACTTGCCACCTACATTTCGCCGACAGAAGAATGGTGGCCGGGAGCAGGATCCAATACTGTTAAAAAAAGAAGAGGAGCGCTGTATAGAGGCACTGTCGCAAGCTCGACAGTCATCAGCTCCCATCTTATGTTAAATGGAAATTCAGAAGAGCAAGGCGATATTCCTACTGATCCAGTTCAAGGAGAAGATTACTTTGTCGCAATACACAAAGTTCGCACAGGACCAGCGTTTAACGGAGACACGGCTCTTTTCCAGAGTTATTTTGAGTCTGGCGCCAACGCTCCTCCTCATCTGGATTACGGCATTTTGGAGTGGAAATACGGCACCGCTCCGTAATTTATGTTGACATTTTTTATAGCATCATATATTCTATAGAAGCAAAGGGCCGGAGACTGTAGGTAATCAATAAATCCTATCTAGGTCAAAAATCCATATATATAATGTATGGAATATCTCCAGGCCTATTTAATAGGTCGTTTTTGTTGAAAATCTATATGGCATTAACAAAAGAAAAAAAGAAGGAAATACTCAACAAGCTGAAAAATATTTTCGACAATTCTGAGTCGGCTGTATTTGTGAATTTCAAAGGACTTTCGGTATTTGATACTGCTCAAATGAGAAGTACACTTCGTGAAGAAAATGTAGGATATTTTGTTGCAAAGAAGACACTTATAAATAAAGTACTTAAAGAAATTGGTTTTAAAGGAGAGATACCAGAGCTAACAGGAGAAATTGCACTTGCTTATGGTACAGACCTTACAGCGCCCGCAAGAGGAATTCATGAGTTTGCAAAGAAACTCAAAGACAATATCTCAATTACAGGCGGAATATTCGAAGGGCGATATATGAACAAAGAAGAAATGACAGAAATTGCGTCTATCCCGCCACTTCAGAGTCTCTACGGAATGTTCGTAAATATTATCAATTCGCCAATCCAAAGATGCGCTATAGTGCTTGATCAAATAGCGAAAAGTAGAACTTAAATTATTAACATAATTAATTATTAAATATGGCAGAAGAAAAAGAAAAAAAAGCAGAAGTAAAAGCTGAGGAGAAAGCTCCAGAAGCTCCTAAAGAAGAAGTAAAGAAAACTGAAGACAAGTCGGCCAAAAAAGAAGAGCCAAAAAAGGAAGAAAAACCGATAGAAGTTCCGGCAAAATTCAAAAAGATAGTTGAGGAAATAGAAAAAATGTCAGTCATTGAGCTCAATGAGCTTATAAAAGTTTTTGAAGAAAAATTTGGCGTTTCAGCTCAAGCAGTGGCTGCGGTGCCTGCTGCAGGTGGAGCTGAGGCGGGAGGAGACGATGAACAGAATTTGTTCGCCGTTGAACTTACAGCGGCTGGAGATCAGAAAATTGCAGTTATCAAAGCAGTCAAAGGATTGCTTGGTCTAGGTCTTAAAGAGGCAAAGGATGCGGTGGATGGCGCACCATCAGTGCTGAAGGAAGGTGTTAAAAAAGAAGAAGCGCAGGAGATGAAAGCTAAAATAGAAGAGGTAGGGGGAAAGGTTGAACTTAAATAGTGGAAGTGGTAGAATGGCTCCATGAAAATCCTAGGAAAACTCTTCGGAAGTCCTGCAATGGTGAAACTTCTACGCCTCTTTCTTTTTAATCCTGGAGAGGTTTACATGAATAAAGAAATTGCGACACGCGCAAAAATCACTCTTGATACCGCGCGTCTTGAACTTTCAATTATGAAGCAGATGGATTTTATAAAAAGGAAAACAGATTACAGACAAATTGCGGTAAAAAAGAGCAAAGGCAAAAGAACAAAGAAGAAAAAAGTTTCAGGATGGACTTTAAATGAAAAGTTCCTATATCTTGTACAGCTGCAGAACTTTCTGCTCAGTGCAACTCCTATCAAGCACAAAGACATTCCAAAGAGACTGGGCGTTTCCGGGGTTATTAAATTGATAGTGGTTTCGGGTATATTTATACAAAATCAGGACAGCCGGTTGGATATTCTCATAGTGGGGAATAATATAAGAAAATCACAGCTTGAAACGGCTATAAAGGCCATTGAATCAGAACTCGGGAAAGAGCTCCGTTATGCCATATTTGACACGCAGGAATTCAAATACCGGCTCGGCATTTATGATAGGCTAATTCGTGATGTATTTGACTATCCCCATGAGACTATTTTGGATAAAATAGGCATTGAATCTCCGTCAAGAAGCTGATATGGTGGTTATCCACACTCATAATACCTGGAATAAAAATTTGACTAATAATAATGATATTATATAAGTGTACATGAGAATTATGTACACTAATTTTAAAGGTCGTTTGTCCTGCTTGAGCAGGGCGCAATATTTTTAGTAGTGTTAAATGCCTAGGCAATCCCGGCTTTTCATGTCGGGACTAAATTATAAAGCATGTTAATACAAACATGGAGCGAAGTCCTAACACAGTCATTTAAAGATTTATGGCTTGGAGTTGTTGACTTTGTACCAAACCTTATTATAGCGCTTGTAATATTCATCATTGGATGGATTATCGGCGCGGTTCTCGGACGAGTGGTGGATCAGGTCATCAGGTCTCTTAAGGTAGACAATGCGCTCCGCGGAGCAGGTCTTGACGATGCATTCGGACGAGCAGGCTTTGAACTTAATTCGGGCCGATTCTTGGGAGGCTTGGTTAAGTGGTTCATTATTATCGTATTCCTTGTAGCATCTCTTGATGTTTTGGGGCTTACACAGGTCAACACATTCCTGCAGGAAGTTGTATTACTCTATCTTCCACAGGTGATTGTTGCAGTACTCATCCTTCTTGTTGCGGCAGTTATTGCTGAAGTCATGCAAAGACTTGTAATTGGCGGAGCAAAAGCCGCTCATATGAAGTCGTCCAACTTCCTTGGAAGTGTGACTAAATGGGCTATCTGGATTTTTGCAATCCTTGCAGCACTCTTCCAACTTGGTGTCGCGGCAGCGTTTGTCCAGACACTCTTTACAGGTGTCGTTGTGGCGCTTGCTCTTGCAATAGGGCTTTCTTTTGGCCTTGGAGGGCAGGATGCGGCAGGACGATACATTGACAAGCTTCGAGGAGATATTTCTGAGAAAGGTTAAAATCACGCGATATATACGCAAATAGTACTATTTTAAATCGCCCCTGCCATAGTACGGCAGGGGCGGTTTGTGTTTATATCTACAATATAAAAAACAAAAAAATAAGATATAATATCTATATGCAAAAAGGAATTACTAAATTCTTAATACTAACCATCATCCTAACCGCAGCCCTCTCGGTGAACTACCTCTTCGCTGCATGGGTAGGACCAACACAAGCTCCTCCTGGAGGAAATACCTCCACACCAATTCACGTTGGTTCAACTAATCAGGTGAAAGACGGTGGGTTATCTCTCAATGCACTCTCTGTGTTTGGAAACGGGTTGTTTCAAGGAGGTGTACAAGTTGGAAACACAACAAATGAATCTGCCGGCACAATCCGCTGGACAGGAACTGATTTTGAAGGGTATGACGGAACACAATGGGTGTCACTTGTGAGCGGTGAAGCAGTAATAGTGATAGATCCTAATTATACTGACTGTATTAATGCCGGAGGAAGTTGGGTAGATACTCAAAATGTTTGTTATTTTAATAGTACAAGTTGTGCACCAGGATGGAGTAAAGAAGCGAATTATAGTAGTACAAGAGCAGGAGGTTGCGATGGTCTGTTAAATCTTAGCTGTGGTTCACAATGTTCCTTCGCAGGTCATTTTAGGACGAATACCGCAGTTGAATCATGTGTTTATAACATAGGGAGGTTATCAAGGAAAGGGGCATGCAATCTTAAGCGCGAAACCTGCGGAGCTACACTATATGAAACTGGCTGTACCAAAAACTAAATCAGAGGATTTGACATATTTTTGAGGGCGAGTATACTAGTATTTACGTGTTAAAAAGAAAAATTAACTTAATAAAAAGGCGAAGGGGATAACTCTAACTATCTTTGGTTGTGTTATTTTGTCGCCATAAAGAGGCGATTTTTTCTTTTTATACGAGAACTTTGACAAATAAATAATTCCAGTGAATCTAAATTTGAGAATCGGATTTGCTGGAACGAGCAAGCGCTTCATAAGATTTTTCAAGAAGGTTTTATGAAGCAAACAATACTATTTCCTGAACATATTGTAGGTATATGTTTCAGGAAGCTCTCAAAATTTTGAGAGCAAGCGGTTTTTAGATTTCCTAATAAGAAATCTAAGGGCGTACGGTGGATGCCTAGACTGAAAGAAGCGATGAAGGACGTGGCGTGTCTGCGATAAGCTTCGGGGAGGTGACTAGCAACCTTTAATCCGGAGATTTCCGAATGGGGAAACCCAGCCAGCTTCGCTGGTTGTCCTGAGATTTATTCGAAGGACGCGTACCCGCTGAAGTGAAACATCTCAGTAAGCGGAGGAGAAGAGAACAATGTATAGTACTCACATTGCATTACATATAGTTTGCAATGCGGTGTGAGTACTTGTAATTCCCTAAGTAGCGGCGAGCGAAAAGGGAGAAGTCCAAACCATGCACTTCGGTGTGTGGGGTTGTAAGGTAACAGTTTCGTCTTTATGATGAGAAGAGTCAAAAAATATTTTGTTAATTGAATTCGCTGGAAAGCGAAACCCCAGAGCGTTAAAGTCGCGTAAGTGAAAACGAAGTATCTCTTTTATTGTTATTCTTGAGTAGCCCAAGACACGAATAGCTTGGGTGAATCTGCCGGGACTAACCGGCAAGGCTAAATATTCTTTCAGATCGATAGTGAACTAGTACCGT